>JAWVGD010000394.1:0-3245 GCA_033855515.1 Baekduia sp. | reverse complement strand
TCGAGCAGCGCGCGCGGGTGTTCGAGTGGATCACCCCGGTGCGCCGCGCGGCGCTGCGGTTGGAGCCCTTCTCGGAGAACATCCAAGCGGCGCTGGGCGCCTTCCGTGGCCTCAAGCGCGCCGAGCTCGCCCGCGTCTTCGCCGAGGAGGTCGCCGCCCTGCCGGAGGCCGAGCGGGCGGCGCGCGCCGGCGCCCTCGGGGCGGCCGGATCGTTCTCGTACTGGGACGCGCTGCGCACCCAGCAGGGGCTCGACGCCGACGCCGCCGCGGCGGCCTTGCGCTGCACGTTGTGCGGCCTGCTGTCCGTCTGACGCCGGCCGCGCGCCGTGGCGCGGCACACTGCAGGCATGGATCGCGTGCGCGTGCGCGCGCCCGAGCTGGACGGCGCGGGCGGCTGGATCGGGGTCGACGACCTCTCGCTGGCGCAGTTGCGCGGCAAGGTCGTGCTGCTCGACTTCTGGACGCTGGCGTGCGTGAACTGCCAGCGCGTGCTCGAGGAGCTGCGCGGGCTGGAGCGCCGCTTCGCCGACACGCTCGTCGTCATCGGCGTCCACTCGCCGAAGTTCCCGCACGAGCACGAGCACGCGGCGGTCCGCGCCGCCGTGGCGCGCCACCGCATCGAGCACCCGGTCCTGGACGACCCCGCGATGACGACCTGGGACGCGTACGCGGTCCGCGCATGGCCGACGCTCGTGCTGGTCGACGCCGAGGGGCGCGTCGCGCTGACCGTCTCCGGCGAGGGCCATGCGGTGACGCTGGCCGGCGCGATCGAGCAGCTCGTCGCCGAGGCCGACGGGGCCGGCACGCTGCGCCGTGGCGAGCTGGAGGTCGAGGCCGACCACCTCGGCGCCGGTGAGCTGGCCTTCCCGGGCAAGGTGGCGATCGAGGACGGCGCGAGCACCGCGCCGCGGCTGGCGATCGCCGACACGGGCCACGATCGCGTCCTGGTGTGCTCGCTCAACGGCGAGGTCCTCCAAGAGATCGATGGGCTCTACCAGCCCCAGGGCGTGCGGTTCGACAGCGTCGGCGCGACCGCGTCGCTGCTGGTCTGCGAGACCGGCGCCGACCGGGTTTGGCGGATCGCGCTGGACGGCGGCGGCACGCGGGAGCTGATCACCGACCGGCTGCACGCGCCGTGGGACGTCATCCGCTGGCGCGGGCACCTGGTCATCGCCGAGGCCGGACGGCACATGCTGTGGGGCGTCGACCGCGCCGGTGAGCTGCAGGTGCTGGCCGGGACCGGCGCCGAAGCGCTCGTCGACGGCCCGGGGATGCAGGCGGTGCTCGCCGAGCCCTCGGGGCTGACCGTGACCTCCGACGGCGACCTCGCGTGGGTCGACGCAGAGGCGAGCGCGCTGCGCGTGCTGCGGGCCCGGACGCTCACGGCCGACACGCTCGCCGGTGCCGGGCTGTTCGCGTGGGGCGACGAGGACGGCGACGGAACGCGCGCGCGGATGCAGCATCCGCTGAGCGTCGCGCTCGGCGCCGACGGCGCGCTCTACGTGGCCGACACCTTCAACGATCGCATCCGCGTCTGGCGCGGGACGCACCTGTGGACGGTCCCGGTCGCCGGGTTCGCGGAGCCCGGCGGCGTCGCCGTCCTGCCCGACGGACGGCTGCTCGTCGCCGACACCGGCAACCACCGCGTCGTCCTGGTCGACCCGATCCGGGCGCGCGCCCGGACGCTGGAGATCGGGCGCTCGGGCTCCAGCGACGCGCCCGACGACCAGCCCGCCGCCGTCGCCGGCACGATCGTGGCCGCCGCCGGCGAGACCGCGACGATCGCCTTGGACCTCGATCCCGGCGAGGACGACCTCGACCCGGCCGGCGGCCCGCCCGTCCGCGTCCGGGCGACGGCCGACCACCCCGAGCTGCTGCGCGAGCCGACCTCGTGGACGGCGTCGACGCTGCCCGCCGAGATCGACCTGCACCTCGGCGACGGCTCCGGCCGCGTCACGGTGGAGCTGCTCGTGGCGACGTGCGGGCCGGGTGCGTGCCGGCTGCGCCGGACGCAGCGGGCGTGGGACGTGCTGTTGAGCTGACGGGCGTCTCCGCGCGCGCCATACCATTGACGGCACCGTGCCCGAGTTGCCCGAGGTCGAGATCACCGCGCGACGTCTGAGCGACGCGCTCGCCGGAGCGACGATCGAGTCGACGCTCGCACCGGGCATCAACGCGCTCAAGACGTTCGACCCGCCGCTGCACGCGCTCGACGGGCGGACGATCGAGCGCGTGGGCCGCATCGGCAAGCACGTCGTCATCGACGTGTCCGGCGAGCTCCACGTGCTCGTGCACCTGATGAGTGCCGGGCGCCTGCAGCTGTGGGACAAGCGCGCGGGGCTGCGCGACCGCACCTCACGGCTGCTGATCCGCATCGAGGGCGGCCGCGAGCTGCGGCTGCGCGAGTTCGGTACCAAGCAGGCCGCGTGGGTGAAGGTGCTCACGCCCGAGGGCCTCGCCGCCGACGAGGCCGTCGCCAAGCTCGGTCCCGAGGCGTGGCCCGACCCGCCCGCGGATCTGGCGGCGCTGCTGAAGCCCGTGGGGGCGCGGCCGCTGCAGGCTGCGCTGCGCGACCAGCGGGTCATCACCGGGATCGGCCGCTCCTGGGTCGATGAGATCCTCTGGACCGCGCGGCTGTCGCCGTTCAAGCGCGCCAACGACCTCGACGCCGGCGAGGCCGCCGCACTGCGCGCCGCGATGCTCGAGCGCCTCGGCGGCGCCATCGAGCACTACGAGCAGGTCGTCGCACTCCCGATCCCCGACAAGCTGCCGCTGCCGCTGCAGGTCCACCGCCACGAGAGCGAGCCGTGCCCGCGCTGCGGGACGACCATCGAGGCGGTGCACTACGAGTCCTACGTGCTCTGCTACTGCCCCGAGGAGCAGACCGGCGGCCGCGTGTTGAAGGACCGCCGGCTCTCGCGCCTGCTCAAGTAGGCGCGTCGTCGGGGCGCCCGGCCGGCGTCCCCTCGGCGACGAACCGGTCCTCCCACTCCGAGACGGTGAAGCAGCGGTCGGGGTCGGCGCCGATCGCCAACACGGTGGTGCCGTCCGCGACGGCCACGGCGCCCCGGTGCGCCGCCGGCTCGGGCAGGAAGATCAGCGTGCCCTGCGGGGCGTCGACGTCCTCGCCGTCGATCGTGAAGCGCGCGTGGCCGGCCACGACGACGTAGAGCTCCTCATGGCCTCCGTCGCCGGCGTCGTTGCGTTCGTCGTGCTCCTCGACCACGCGCTCACCCTCGTCGGCG
>JAWVGD010000393.1:0-3575 GCA_033855515.1 Baekduia sp. | reverse complement strand
GGCATGGCCCCCAATCTAGTCGGCCGGTCCGTCCCGATCCGGGACGCTTGAAGGTCCCTGAGAGGTCCGGCGCGCCCGAGAGCGGTCCGGTTTCTTCAGCGACCTCCTAGACACCGGCGCGGTCGGGCACGATCGGCCGCCGGGCCCATGCGACGCAGACCACCGCGACGCCCCCGGCCGCCACCGCATACGCCGCCCGCGCGTCAACCAGGTCGGTCAGGATGCCGCCGAGAAGGAAGCCGACGCCGGGCGCCGCCGCCGCGATCGACTCCAGCAGGCCCACGACGCGTGCCTGGTACTCCTCCGCGATGGCCTCCTGCAGCGCGGTCATGACCGCCACCCACTGCACGCCGTTGCCCGTGCCCCCGAGGACCGAGCCGGCGCAGGCGACCACGAGCGTGGGCGCCACCGCCATCACCACGTAGCCGCCGCCGACCGCCGCGGTCGACACGAGCACCATCGTCGCGATCGACCAGGTGCCCGCGCGGGCGAAGATCGCCGACCCGAGCAGGATCCCGGCGCCCCAGGAGGCGATGAGCAGGCCGAAGCCGAGGCTCGTGGAATCCAGCGACGTCTTCACGTAGACGACCTCGATCGGCACCGTGATCGTGAAGAAGACGATCGCGATCGCCTCCCCGGCCACGAGGCGGCCGGCGATCGGATGGCCGCGCAGGTAGTCCAGCCCGGCGCGGACGCGGCTCATCCAGCTCTCGTGCCCGCCGTCGACCCGCGGGGCGGGCAGCTCCCGCGAGGAGACCGCCAGCAGCGCCGCGGCGAGGACGAACGAGACCGCGTCGGCCGCCAGCGCCGTCCCGGCCCCGAACTCGTGCACGAGCAGGCCAGCCAGCAACGGTCCCCCGACGCCGGTGACCGCGAACAGGACGTTGATGACGGCGTTGCCCTCACGCAGGGCGCCCGCCGGCGTCAGGACGGTGGCGATGGCCGCGCGCGACAGGCCGCGCGCCGTGATCGCCAGCAGCCCGTCCAGGAACGCGAGCGCCAGCACTCCGGGCAGCCAGAACGATCCGGCCAGCAGGGCGAGGCCGGCGAACGCGGCGCCCTCGACGGCGTAGAGCAGCGGCAGCGAGCGGGCCACCGCGGTGCGGTCCAGCGCCGCGGTGAGGACCGGCGCGAGCAGCGCCGGCGCGAACTTGCCGATGAGGAACAGCGCGGTGGTGGCCGCCACGCTGCCGGTCCGGTCGAGGACGAGCAGGGCGAGCGCGATCACGCCGAGGTTGTCGCCCAGCTCGTTGATCGCGTACGACACCGCGAGCGGGCGAAACCCCCGCACCCGGAAGGAGACACCCACCGTCGACACAAGCGGAATCTAGTCGCCGGTCCGGAGGGACGCGCCCAGGCGGCCGAGCGCCCACGGCGCTCACCCGCCTAAGGGTTGGAGGCTTCATGCCGATAAGCAGGGCGTAATGGGGCATAAGACCCTACGCGCGGGACAGGCTGGTCTCCTCGCGGCATCGCTCGTCGGTGCCGCGCTGACGTCCGACGCCTCACAGTGGAAGCCGCTCGGGCTCGTCGGCTTCCTCACCGTGCTCTCGGTCATCAGCGAGGCCATGACGATTCAGACGCGCGGCCTGCGCCTCTCGGGCTCGTTCATCTCCTTCGTGCTGGCGATGTCGCTGCTCGGCCCGGCCCCTGCCGTGGCAATCGCGCTCGTCTGCATCGTCGTCGACGTCCTGCAGCACGGCCGCCGCGGCGTGTTGCTTCTCAACCTCAGTGTCTACGCGTTCTTCCCGCTCGTCGGCGGCCTGATGGGCCTCGCGCTGGACATCCGATCGCTCGCCGGCCTCGATCTCGGCTTCGCGGTTCTCGCAGTGTTCTTCGCCACGAACACGGTGAACTTCCTCCTGATCGCCGTGATGGTCTCGACCAACGGCGTGTGGAGCCGGTTCCGGACCGTCTTCATCCCGGTCCTACCCGCCGAGGTCCTCGCGGGCTGCCTGGCCGTCGGCATCGCGGTCACCTACCGCGAGGTCGGCCTCACCGCGCTGGTCGCCCTGCTGGGCGTCCTCTTCCTCTTCCAGGTCCTGGTCCGCGAGCTGCTGCTCTCCCAGGAGCGCGCCGAGCAGCTCGAGACCCGCTCGACCCAGCTGGCATCGCTGCAGGTCGGCGTGCTCGCCGCCCTCGTCCAGACCCTCTCGCTGCGCGACCGGATGACCGCCCGCCACTCAGCCGCGGTCGCCCGCTACGCGCGCGCCATCGCCAACGAGGTCGGCTGCACCGAGGTCGAGCAAGAGCTCGTCCACACCGCCGGGCTGCTGCACGACATCGGCAAGTTCGCCTTCCCGGACCGGATCCTGCTGGCCAATCGCAAGCTGGACGAGGACGACTGGAAGATCGTGCGCACCCACCCGTACCAGGGCGCACGGCTCGTGCGGCGCATCAACGGCTACGGACCCGTGGCCGAGATCATCCTGGCCCACCACGAGCGCATCGACGGCCGCGGGTACCCGCGCGGCCTCGTCGGCGAGCAGATCCCGCTGCTGTCGCGGATGATCTCGATCGCCGACACGTACGACGTCATGACGGCGCGCGACTCCTATCGCGATCCGGTCTCCCAGGCGGAGGCGATCGCCGAGTTGCGGCGCGTCTCTGGCGCCCAGCTCGACGGCGAGCTGGTCGAGGCCTTCATCCGGATCGTCGAGCGCAGCGGGCTGCAGTTCCAGCACACGACCGACGCCGACTTCGAGCGCGAGCTCGACTTCGACGCCCGCGTCCGCGGCTACGCCCTGCCGCAAGCGGCCTGAGCGCCGCTCAGCGGTGATCAGCACCGCACGGTGACGGCCGGCCACGTGCCCGGTTTCCCGGGCACATAATCACGGCGACCTAGGACATACGTCCAGAAACGCCGTGCATCCCCAGAACTGGGGATGGCGCAATGGACGCTCGATGGCCAAGATCAGCGCTGCATGACGAAACGGCGCCGTGCTGGCAGGCGGGCGCCGTTTCGGAGGTTGCTATTCCGTCCGTGTGTCGCTGCGGTGGTGCGCAGCGCGAACTGAACTTTGGGGGTACGACCGTGTCTTGGAAGGCTTAGTTCCAAACGCAGCACGGCGAACCATGGAGGCGTCCTGTCGAAGGGCGCCTCTTCGCCTTTAAACGGCAGGTCCCGAACGAACTTGAATGCGACTTGGGGCGTTCTGGACGTTTGTCCGAGCGATACCGCCGGCACGGGGCGCTGACGCCCCGTCAGCGCCCGGCGAACCGGTAGACCGGCCCGGCCTGCGAGACGACGTACACGCGGCCACGGGCGTCCTCGCCGAAGGAGTCCAGGCCGGCGACCGTCGGGACGCCCGGGATCGCCCGGTCGGCGCGGGCGTGCCCCGCCGACAGGCGGGCGCTGCGCAACTGGCCCTTGCAGAAGTCGCCGTAGACGTAGCGGCCGTAGAGCCCCGGCACGGCGCGATCGCGGACGACGTAGCCACCGCTGATCGAGCACCAGCCGTCGGCGTGCGTCTTGGTCAGGACCGGCGCCACGGCGCCGGGCGCAGGCTCGTCGAAGTTGCGGCGGCGACCCTCGAACGGGCGCCAGCCGAAGTTCGCGCCGCGCCCCCGGCCCT
>JAWVGD010000392.1:0-5643 GCA_033855515.1 Baekduia sp. | reverse complement strand
GCGACGTCGTCAAGCGGATCAGCCTCATGGCCCAGAAGAACGCGCCGCTGCGGCTCGCGTTCGGCGAGGGCCAGCTGACGGTGTCGGCGCAGACCCCGGACGTCGGCGAGGCCAGCGAGCCGCTGCCCGTGCCGTTCGCCGGCGAGCCGTTCGAGATCGGCTTCAACCCGGAGTTCCTGCGCGACGCGCTCGACAGCGTGGGCTCCGACGATCTCATCCTGAAGCTCATCAGCCCCCTGCGGCCAGGTCTGATCGAGGGTGCCGACGAGAGCGGCTTCCTCTACCTGATCATGCCGATCCGCCTCAACGTCTAGGTCCCACCCCGCCTACCATCGGGCCATGCGCGTAGAACGGCTCCGACTGCGCGACTTCCGCACCTACGCGGCGGTGGAGGTCGCCGTCGGCCCGGGCCTGACGGTCGTGCACGGGCCCAACGGCGCCGGCAAGACCAACCTGTTGGAGGCGCTGTACTTCGGCTGCACCTCGCGCTCGTGCCGGACGACGAACGAGCGCGAGGTCGTGCGTTTCGACGCCTCGGCCGCCCGGGTCGAGGTCGACACCCGCGATCGCGACGGCGGCCACACGCTCAGCGTGGGGTTCCAGCCCGGCGAGCCCAAGCGGCTGCGGGTCGACGGGGCGCCGGTCGAGCGGTTGACCGACAGCCCCGCCCGCCCGCTGGTGAGCGTCTTCCTGCCGGACCGCCTGGAGCTCATCAAGGGCGCGCCGACGCTGCGGCGCGCGCATCTGGACCAGGTCGTCGCCGCGCTGTGGCCGTCCCGCGGCGCCACTCGCACGGCGTACTCCCGCGCGCTGGCGCAACGCAACGCGCTCCTGACGCGCGTGCGGGCCGGGCGCGTCGGCGCGCCGGCGCTGGACGCCTGGGACGAGGAGCTCGCGCGCTGGGGCGTGGCGCTGCGCGACGATCGCGCGACCGCGGTGGCGCGCATCGCCGAGGGCTTCCCGGCGCTCGCGGCGGAGCTCGGCCTGTCGGGTGCGGCGGACGTGCGGTACCGCCCGCGGACGCGGGCCACGACCCCGGAGGAGCTGGCCGCCGAGCTGGCCGAGCGCCGGCAGTCGGATCTGGACCGGGGGTTCACCCAGCACGGCCCGCACCGCGACGACCTGGTGATGGTCCGCGACGGCCGCGAGCTGAAGGCCTTCGGCTCCCAGGGCGAGCAGCGGATCGCGCTCCTGGCCCTCCTCCTGGCCGAGCGCGCGGTCCTGGCCGACGAACGCGGCGCGCCCCCACTCCTCTTGCTCGACGACGTCATGAGCGAACTCGACGCCGACCGCCGCGCGCTGCTCGTGCAGCGCCTCGACGACGGCGGCCAGGCCGTCATCACGACGACCGAGCTCGCGCACGTGCCCGGTGCCGAGGCCGCGGCGACGGTGCGGCTCGCGGTCGCGCCCGGTGCGGTCCTCCAGGACGCCGCGCGCGTGCCGGAGGCCGCGTGAGCCGCCGCGCGCCTCGCCGCCTGGGTGACGCGATGGCCGACCTCACCGGCCGGCTCGCGCCCAAGACGACGTTGGCCGATGTCCAGCGCGTGTGGCCCGACGCGGTCGGTCCCGTCGTCGCGAAGGAGGCCACGCCAACCACGGAGCGGGACGGAACACTCACGATCGCGTGCCGGTCGTCGGTGTGGGCCCAGGAGCTCGATCTGATGGGTCCGGAGCTCGTCGGGCGGCTCAACGCCGCGCTCGGCGCCGAGCGCATCGTGGCGCTGCGCTGCGTGGCGTCAGCGCCGCGTGCGTGGGTCGCTCGCGAGACGTAGCGATTTCGTGGGCATTTGCAGGCATTTTGCGACGCTCTGGCCAGCGGTTCAGACCGGGCTCCCTGCTATACTTACGACAACTACTTCTTCGCCCCGGTCGGGCTCGACCGAGCCCGGGATCGGGGCGTTCTGCGTCAGGAACGCAGTCAGCACATGGCGAACGAGAACGGCAAGCAGAAAGATGCGCGCCAGGGCTCGGCCGCCTACGGAGCCCAGGACATCACCGTCCTCGAGGGCCTCGAGGCCGTCCGGAAGCGCCCTGGCATGTACATCGGCTCGACGGGGATCCGCGGGCTGCACCACCTCGTCTACGAGGTGGTCGACAACTCGGTCGACGAGGCCCTCGCCGGCTTCGCGACCACCGTCGACGTGACGATCCACCCCGACAACAGCGTCACGGTCGTCGACGACGGTCGCGGCATCCCGGTGGGCATCGTCGAGAAGGAGGGCCGCCCGGCCGTCGAGGTCGTGCTCACGGTCCTCCACGCCGGCGGCAAGTTCGGCGACGGCGGCGGCTACAAGGTGTCGGGCGGCCTGCACGGCGTCGGCGTCTCCGTGGTCAACGCGCTGTCGGAGACCGTGAGGGTCGACGTCCGGGTGGATGGCTTCGTCTGGACGCAGGAGTACGACCGCGGCAAGCCGCGCTACGACCTGGTGAAGGGGGATCCGATGGCCGCGGGCGAGCCCACCGGCACGTCGGTCACCTGGATGCCCGACAGCGAGGTCTTCGAGACGATCGACCACGAGTTCAACGTGCTCGAGCAGCGTCTGCGTGAGACCGCCTACCTCACGCGCGGCCTGCGCATCACGCTCACCGACGAGCGCGCCGGCGGCAACCGCGTCGAGTTCCACTTCGAGGGCGGCATCGAGGACTTCGTCTCGTACATGAACGAGAACAAGGAAGCCCTCGGCAAGAAGGTCATCTACTTCGACGGCGAGTCCGACGAGGGCTACGTCGAGGTCGCGATGCAGTGGAACGGCTCCTATCAGGAGTCGGTCTTCTCGTTCGCCAACAACATCAACACCCACGAGGGCGGCACGCACCTCTCGGGCTTCCGCTCCGCGCTCACCCGCACCATCAACCGCTACGCGCGGGAGAAGGGCGAGCTCAAGGAGAAGGACGACAACCTGACCGGCGAGGATATCCGCGAGGGTCTCACCGCCGTCATCTCCGCCAAGCTCAGCGACCCGCAGTTCGAGGGTCAGACCAAGACGAAGCTCGGCAACCCCGGGATGGAGGGCTTCGTGGCGAACATCGTCAACTCGAAGCTCGCCGAGTTCCTGGAGGAGAACCCCGGCGAGGCCCGGGCGATCGTCCGCAAGGCCGTGCAGGCGTCGCAGGCCCGCTCGGCGGCGCGCAAGGCCCGCGACCTGACGCGGCGCAAGAGCGCGCTGGAGAACTCGCCGCTGCCGGGCAAGCTCGCCGACTGCTCGGTCAAGGACCCCGCCCTGGCCGAGATCTTCATCGTCGAGGGCAACTCCGCCGGCGGCTCGGCCAAGCAGGGCCGCGATCGCCACACGCAGGCGATCCTCCCGCTGCGCGGCAAGATCCTCAACGTGGAGAAGGCGCGGATCGACCGCGTCCTCAAGAACACCGAGGTCCAGGCGCTCATCACCGCGCTGGGCACCGGCATCCGCGACGAGTTCGACATCGAGAAGGCGCGGTACCACAAGGTCGTCCTGATGACGGACGCCGACGTCGACGGCGCGCACATCCGCACGCTCGTGCTGACGTTGCTGTTCCGGGAGATGCCGGAGCTGATCGAGGCCGGCTACGTCTACATCGCCAAGCCGCCGCTGTACAAGGTCAAGCAGGGCAAGTCGGAGCGCTACCTCGAGAAGGAGTCCGAGCTCGAGGACCTGCTGCTCTCCGACAAGCTCGAGAAGATTCGCATCCACGACCGCACCGGCTCCGAGTTCAAGCTCACCGAGGCCCGCTGGCAGCGCTACTCGCGCCTGCTGAAGCAGTTCGAGGGCTGGGGCAGCTCGCTGCGCGCCGAGCACGGCCACGAGGCCGTGCGCTTCCTCGGCGAGGGCGGGCTCCTCGACGCCGAGGCGGCGGACCTGCCTTCGGTGCTCGCGACGATCGAGAAGAAGGACGAGTCGCGCCCGCACGAGACGCACGTCGTCTCCCAGGACGACGACGTGATCGTCGTCAAGGCGATCGAGCGCAAGTCGGGCCTGGCGCAGACGCACCGCCTGGCGCGCGCGCTGTTCGACTCCAACGACTACCGCCAGTTCGTCAAGGTCAACGCGCAGCTCGTGGAGCTGGCCGGCGCGCCGCCGTTCAGCGTCTCGCTCGGCGAGAAGACCGAGGAGGCCTACTCGTTCGACATCCTGCGCCGCGCGGTGCTGGAGGTCGCACGCCGCGGCGTCAACGTGTCGCGCTTCAAGGGCCTCGGCGAGATGAACCCCGAGCAGTTGCGGGAGACCACCATGGATCCCGCCAGCCGCACCCTGCAGCAGGTCAGCGTGGAGGACGCCGCCGAGGCGGACCGCCTCTTCACGATGCTCATGGGCGACGTCGTGGAGCCACGACGCGAGTTCATCGAGCAGAACGCGCGGGCCGTGGCGAACCTCGACGTCTGATGCGCCGCCCTGAAGCGGCGACGATCCGCAATTCCACCAAGGAGGTGAGGACGCATGGCCACTGACATCATCAGCGGCGGCAACATCGAGCCGCGCGCGCTCGAGGATGAGATGCGCACCGCGTACCTCGACTACGCCATGTCGGTCATCGTCGGGCGCGCTCTGCCCGACGTCCGCGACGGGCTCAAGCCCGTCCACCGGCGCGTCCTGTACGCCATGAACGAGGCGGGCCTCGGCCCGACGCGTCCCTACGTCAAGTCGGCGCGCATCGTCGGCGACGTCATGGGCAACTACCACCCGCACGGCGACGCGTCGATCTACGACACGCTCGTGCGGCTGGCGCAGGACTTCTCGATGCGGCACATGCTCGTCGACGGCCAGGGCAACTTCGGCTCGATCGACGACGACGACGCCGCGGCCATGCGCTACACCGAGGCGCGGCTGACCCGGATCGCCATGGAGATGGTCCGGGACATCGACATGGACACCGTCGACTTCGTCCCCAACTACGACGGGTCCAAGCAGGAGCCGACGGTCCTGCCGTCGCGGTTCCCCAACCTCCTCGTCAACGGAGGGACGGGCATTGCGGTCGGCATGGCCACCAACATCCCGCCGCACAACCTCGAGGAGGTCATCAACGCGACGGTCGCGTTCCTCGACAACCCGGCGATCCAGCTCGACGAGCTGCTGACGCACATCAGCGGCCCGGACTTCCCGACGGCCGGCATCATCATGGGCCGCTCCGGGATCCGCGATGCCTACGAGACCGGCCGCGGCCGGATCAAGGTCCGCGCCCGCGCGCACATCGAGGAGATCCACCAGGGCAAGGAGGCGTTGATCGTCACCGAGCTGCCCTACGCGGTCAAGAAGGGCGGCGACAACGGGCTCATCACGAAGATCGCCGACCTCGTGCGCGAGAAGAAGATCCCCGAGATCTCCGACCTGCGCGACGAGACCGACCGGCGCGGCATGCGCCTGGTGATCGAGCTCAAGCGCGCGGTCAACCCGAAGGTCGTCCTCAACAAGCTCTACAAGCACACGCCGATGCAGTCGACGTTCGGCGTCAACATGGTGGCCTTGGTCGACGGCGTGCCGCGCACGCTGTCGCTCGTGGAGGTGCTCCACGCCTACGTCGCCCATCAGCGCGAGGTCGTGGTGCGCCGCGCGAAGTTCGAGCTGTCGCAGAAGGAGGCCCGGGCCCACGTGCTCGAGGGCCTGCTCATCGCGCTCGACAACCTCGACGCCGTCATCGAGGTCATCCGCCGGTCGTCGAACCGCGAGA
>JAWVGD010000391.1:0-3389 GCA_033855515.1 Baekduia sp. | reverse complement strand
GGTCAAGAAGGCCGCGCCGTCCACCGCCACCAAGAAGCCGAAGGCCGTCAAGGCGCCCTCCGCCGACGCGCGCGCCGCGCACGCCAGGCTCGTGGGGGCCCGCACGCAAGGCGAGAACCTCGTGACGCGCACCGTCGCCAGCCACCGCCTCGGCTTCCGGCTCTACTTCCCGACGCGGCTGACGCCCAACGGGCGGTACGCGAGCACGGTCCGCGACGCCTCGACGACCGACCCGACGCCGCGGGTCTACACGATCCGCGACCGTGCCGGGCGCCCGCACAACGCCTACCGCCTCGTCGTGCTCGAGAGCCTCAACGAGGGCAGCTACTACGGCATCCAGGGCACGAGCTGGATGACCCCGCCGATCCTGGCCAATCCGACGTCTCACGTCACGGTCAACGGCCGCACGCTGCTGCTCTTCAAGGCCGGCAGCCGCCTGCGCTACGTGGCGTGGAAGCGCAAGAACGCCGTGTACTGGGTCTCCAACAGCCTGACCCTGACCCTCTCCAACGCCCAGATGCTCGGCATCGCCGGGGGCCTGACGCACGTGGGCCCATGAGCACCGAGCCGTTCGACGACCGCCCGCCGCGGCTGGCGCGGGCCATGTACAAGCGGTTCCTCTTCGGGGCGCTGGTCGTCGTGCTGTGCAGCGCGGCGACCGTCGCGACCGCGGCGCTGCTGGAGCTCAAGGACGACACGAGCCTCTTCCTCAAGAACTCCCAGCACATCGCCGGGATCAACGGCGCGCTGGACGGCGTGAAGGCCGGCGGCCCGCAGACGATCCTGATCCTCGGCTCCGACCAGCGGTTCGTCGACATCAAGGCCAAGACGCCGGTCCGGTCGGACACGATCATCCTGCTGCGCCTGGATCCGTCCAAGGGCGCGACGGCGGTGATGTCGCTGCCGCGCGACCTGAAGGTGTCGATCCCGGGCCACGGCACCGACAAGATCAACGCCGCGTACGCGATCGGCGGGCCGACGCTGGCGGTCAAGACGATCCGCAACCTCCTCCACGTGCCGATCACGCACGTCGTCAACGTGAACTTCGGCGGCTTCCGCCGCGCGGTCGACCGCCTCGGCTGCGTCTACACCGACGTCGACCGGCGCTACTTCAACGACAACCGCCCGCCGTTCGGCGGCGGCCCCAACTACGCGACGATCGACATCAAGGCCGGCTACCAGAAGCTGTGCGGGCAGGACGCGCTGGACTTCGTCCGCTACCGCCACTTCGACACCGACCTCGTGCGCGCCGCGCGCCAGCAGCAGTTCCTCTCCGACGCCAAGGACCAGCTGGGCGTCGGCAAGGTCTTCAGCGACCGCAAGGCGCTGCTGAAGATCTTCGGCCGCTACACGCAGACCGACATCAACGACCCCAGCGCGATCCTGCGGCTGCTCAAGCTCGCGGTCGAGTCCGCGCAGAACCCCGTCCAGGAGGTGCGCTTCCCGGGCGACATCACCGGCGACTTCGTGACGGTCACGCCCGAGCACCTAGCGCAGGTCACACAGCGGTTCATGTCGGCCCAGGGCACGAACGGGCCGCAGGGCGGAGCGGCGGTGAAGGCGCCGGCCTCCAAGAAGCGCGCCAAGGGCCGCTCGCGCGCGACGGCGCTGCCGCCGGGCATGCAGACCGCGGGCAACGGGGCGCAGGACGACTCGGTGCTGCTCGCCGCCAAGCTGCCGTTCGGCGTCTTCTATCCCAAGGTCGCGCTCTCCGGCGCCCAGTTGCTGCCCGACCACAGCCGCGCCTACGACATCTTCGACCGCGGCGGCCACCGCTACCGCGCCTATCGGCAGGTCTTCAAGACCGACAAGCTCGGCCAGTACTACGGCGTCCAGGGCACGAACTGGGCGGGGCCGCCGATCCTCGACAACCCCAGCGAGCGCCGGCGGATGGGCGGCCGCACGTTCGAGCTCTTCTACGACGGCAGCCGGCTGCGGCTGGTGTCGTGGCGGTCGGGCAATGCCGTGTACTGGGTGTCCAACACGCTGCTGCAGTCGCTCACGAACGCCCAGATGCTGGCCCTCGCCCGGAGCGTCGGCAAGATCAACTGACCGGTGGATCCCGGGCGAGCGCGGCCCTCGCCCGGAGCGTCGGCAAGATCAACTGAGCGTCAGCAGGCCGCACGGCGGCGCGGCGACGGCCTCCGCTAGCCTCTCGCGCTTCATGGCAGCGCGTGAACCCATTGGAGTCATCGGAACCGGCTACGTCGGCCTCGTGACGGCGGCGGGGTTCGCCGAGCTCGGCAGCGACGTCTACTGCATCGACATCGATGCCGGCAAGATCGAGCGGCTCCAGCAGGGCGAGGTCCCGATCTATGAGCCGGGGCTGGCGGAGCTGATCGCCAAGAACCGTGCGCGCATGCACTTCAGCACCGACATCACCGATGCGCTGGAGCACGCGCGGCTGCTGTTCGTGGCCGTCGGCACGCCTCCGACGTACTCCGGCGATGCGGACCTGAGCGCGGTGCATGCGGTGGTCGGCGCGATGCCCGAGTCCGACCATCACGCGCTGGTGATGAAGTCGACGGTGCCGGCCGGGACGGGCGCGTCGATCAAGCGCCTGTTCAAGGAGACGGGCAAGGAGCAGTTCCGCTACGTCTCCTGCCCCGAGTTCTTGAAGGAGGGCTCGGCGGTCAAGGACTTCCTGGAGCCCGACCGCGTGGTCATCGGCGACGACGGCGACTGGGCCGGTGACGCGGTGGCCGACCTGTATGCGCCGCTCGACGCGCCCGTGGTGCGCACCGACATCAACAGCGCCGAGATGGTCAAGCTGGCCTCCAACGCCTTCCTGGCGACCAAGATCTCGTTCATCAACGAGATCGCCAACGTGTGCGAGGAGACCGGCGCCGACGTGGTGGAGGTCGCCAAGGGCATGGGCCTCGACGACCGCATCGGCCCGAAGTTCCTGCAGGCCGGGCTCGGCTTCGGCGGCAGCTGCTTTCCCAAGGACGTCACCGCGCTCAAGCAGCTCGCCGGCAACTCGGGCTATCACTTCCAGCTGCTGAACTCGGTGATCGAGGTCAACGAGCTGCAGAAGCGCCGCGTGATGGGCAAGCTGCAGAAGCACCTCGGCACGCTGGTGGGCAAGCGCGTGGGCCTGCTGGGCCTCGCGTTCAAGCCCAACACCGACGACATGCGCGAGGCGACGTCGCTGGTGCTCAGCGCCCGGCTGCAGGCCGCCGGCGCGAGCGTGGCCGCCTATGACCCGGTCGCCGAGAACGAGGCGCGCAAGCTCATCACCGGAGTCGAGTTCGCCCCCGCTGCGCTCGAGGTCGCCAAGGGCGCCCACGCGGTCGTGCTCGTCACCGAGTGGGACGAGTTCCGCACCATGGACTTCGCCGCCGTCAAGCAGGCCATGACCGGCGACCTGCTCATCGACGGCCGCAACG
>JAWVGD010000390.1:0-8208 GCA_033855515.1 Baekduia sp. | reverse complement strand
ATCGGCGTGGACCATCGACCGCAGCTTCAGGATGCCGTGCATGAGCGCCTCGGGGCGCGGCGGGCAGCCGGGCACGTGGACGTCGACGGGCATGAACTTGTCGGCCGGGACCAAGGCATAGTTGTTGAAGATGCCGGTGGACGAGCTGCAGGCGCCCATCGCGATGGCGTACTTCGGGTCGAGCATCTGGTCGTAGATGCGGCGGACGACCGGGGCCATCTTGATCGAGATGCGTCCCGACAGGATGAGCAAGTCCGCCTGGCGCGGCGAGGCGCGGAACGCCTCGAAGCCGAACCGGGCGATGTCCAGACGCGCGCCGACCACCGACATCATCTCGATGGCGCAGCACGCCAGGCCGAACGTCGCAGGGAACAGCGAGTTGCCGCGAGCCCAGTTGGCGGCCTTGTCGAGCGTCGTCGTGATGACGCGCTCCTGGACGTACTTCTCGAGGTCGCCGCCGTCGAGGTCGCCGCGAAGCATGTCGCGCGCCTGCAGCTGCCGGATCCGGAAGTCGCTCTCCGAGCCGGTCTTCTCCCGCTTGATGATCTCCATGACTCCCTACTGTTCTAGCGCCACTCGAGCGCACCGCGTCGCCACACGTACACGAACGCGACAGCGAGGAGGGCGATGAAGACCACCGTCTCGACAAGCGCGAAGGTCCCGAACGACCGCAGCTCCACCGCGATCGGGTACAAGAACACCACCTCGATGTCGAACAGGATGAACAGCATCGCGATCAGGTAGAAGCTGATCCCGAAGCGGAATCCCTGCTGGACCTCCGAGGGCATGCCGCTCTCGTAGGGATCGGCCTGGTAGGTGGTGGGCGTCTTGGGCTTCGGTCCCAGGAAGCTGCCTGCCGTGACGAACAACGCGCCGACAAGCGTGCCGAGACCGAGGAAGACGATGGCTGGAAGGTACGTCCGGAGCACTCGACCTCCGTTGTATCACCAACTTGTAACTTGCTGCCACAAAGTGGCGCTCCGCACTTGCGGACGACCGGCGTGACCGGCGTCGCGCACGTCCTTGCCCTGATCGTCGTCTTGGTGAACGGGATCGCGGGCCTCGCGTCCGCCGCCCTGTGGTGGCGCGTCGAGCCGCGTCCATACGCATGGGTGCTCATCCGCGCCGGGCAGGCGGCCGCGATCGGTCAGGCCGTCGCAGCCGGCGTCCTCGCTGCGACCGGGAAGGAACCGGCCGACAACCTCTACTGGCTGTACGCGTTGCTGCCGGTCGCCGTCGGGTTCGTCGCCGAACAGCTGCGCCTCGCCTCGGCGCAGATGGTGCTCGACGCCCGCGATCTCGAGGACGCCCAGGCCGTCGGCCGGCTGCCCGACGACGAGCAGCGCTCGGTGGTGCTCCAGATCGTCCGACGCGAGCTGGGCGTCATGGCCGCCGCGGCGCTCGTGATCGCCTTCCTGGGGCTGCGCGCGTACGGCACCGTGTAAGCGTTCTTGCATCAAGCGGGACGCACGCGCGGCGCGCGTCCCGGTTCTGCGCGCTCAGGCGGCGAGCCGCGCGAACCGGCCGCGGAAGAAGATCAGCGCGTCGCCGGCGTCGTCGGCCTCGAGCTGCGTGACGCGGCCGACGCCGATCGTGTGGTCGCCGGCCGGGTGCAGCGCGTCGAGGTCGCAGGCGATCCACGCCAGCGCGTCGTCGAGGACGGGCACGCCGTGGGCGACCGTGTGGGTCACGGCCTCGAACTTCTCGGTCGCCACGCGCTTGGAGGCGAAGACCTCGGCAAGCTCCTCCTGCCCGGCCCGTAGGACGTTGACCGCGAAGCGGCCCGCGTCGCGGACGACCGGCAGGGTGCGCGACGCGTTGTCGAAGCACACGAGGATGAGCATGGGGTCCAGCGACACGCTGGTGACCGCGTTCGTGGTGAGTCCGGCCGACCCCTCGGGGCCGTGGGCGGTGACGATCGCGACGCCGGTGGCGAAGCTCCCGATCACCTGTCGGAACCGGACGGGATCGACTGCGGGCCTCGCCTCCATCGGCGTTGAGACTAGATGGCCGGGAGGTGAGGTGGAGAACGGACGCGGGCGCCGGCCAGGTTGCCGCCGTATCGAGAGCGATCGCGTGAACGTCGTTTGGAGCGATCGAAGTCGAGGCCGGCGCCCGCGTTCGACGGTTCAGTTCGCGGCGAGCGGCACGATCCCTGCCGAGTGGCGGGCGAGCACCTGGCGCAGCGCGACCGCGACCTACTTCGCCGTCACCTTCAGCTCGCCGTACTGGCCGAGGTCGTCGTGGTTGCCGATCGTGCAGGTCAGCCGGTACTTGCCGGGCTTGAGCGTGATCGGCGCCTGCTCGGAGCCGTGCTGGCCGGGATGCAGCGTGTCGGTCCGGCCGTACTGCGTCGGCTCGGTCCCCGGCTTGGGGTCGAAGCTCTCGATCGCGAGGTTGTGCGTCAGGCGTCCGGTGTTCGTGACGACCAGGTGGATGCGACCCGCAGGCACCTCGATGTTCTGAGGGCGGATGCGGTACTCGTCGAGGGTGATCCGGAGCGCGCTACCCCCGTCGTGGACGTACGACGGTCCGCCGCCGCACCCCAGGAGGGTGATCGCGCCCAGAAGGAGGAGGGCGGGGTGCCTGCGCATGAAAGGGTCACGTATGATGCCCGGCCGCATGTCTCGCCGTCCGCTGCTCGCCCTGACCGCCCTCGTCGTCGCCGCTGGAGCCACCATCGGCTGTGGCCAGGAGAAGAACGACGTCAAGCAGCCCGGGGTCACGATCTCCGGCCTGCCGGCGGAGTACCGGCCCGGCGCGAAGCTGTTCGTCGAGCGCTGCTCGGGCTGTCACACCCTGGGCGTCGTGGGCGCCGAGGGCGGCGCCTTGGTGGTCAAGGACCGCGAGCGCACCGACGGCCCGAACTTCAACGTCCGCAAGGAGGATCGCCAGAGCATCCTCTACGCGATCCGCAACGGCGGCTTCTCCGGCGCGATCATGCCGCAGGACATCGTCGTCGGCAAGGAGGCCGATGCGGTGGCGACGTTCCTGGCGAAGTACGCCGGGCACGGGAAGTCCAAGAACGCCCGAAACTAGCTCCGCGCCGGACGCCGTGCCCCAGGCACGGCAAGTCCAAGAACGCCCGAAACTAGCCTGACGGGCGCCGCCGGATAGGCTCCGGCGTCGTGCTCGACATCAGGCTGATCCGTCGCGATCCCGACGCCGTGCGCGCCGCGCTGGCGCGCCGCGGGGAGGAGTCCGGACTCGAACGTGTCCTCGAGTTGGATGTCCGGCGACGCGACATCCTGCCGCGCCTCGAAGGGCTGCGCGCGCAGCAGAACGAGGCCAACCAGGCCATCGCCGCCGCCAAGCAGTCCGGCGAGGGCGCCGACGCGGCGATCGCTCGCATGCGCGAGGTCGCGAGCGAGGCCAAGGCCCTCACCGACGAGCTCGCGCAGGTCGACGCCGAGCTCACTCCGGCGCTCGCGCAGCTGCCCAACCTGCCCGAGGAGTCGGCCGCGCCGGAGGACACGGTCATCAAGACCGTCGGCGCGCCGTGGGTCCCCTCCTTCCCGGTCCGCGACCACCTCGAGCTGGCCGGCGAGCGCATCGACATGGAGCGCGGCGCACGCCTGTCGGGCTCCCGCTTCGCCTATCTGCGCGGGCACCTAGCGCGGCTGGAGCTGGCCCTGGTGTCCTGGACGAT
Source organism: Baekduia sp. (assembly GCA_033855515.1). GTDB lineage: Bacteria > Actinomycetota > Thermoleophilia > Solirubrobacterales > Solirubrobacteraceae > Baekduia. Next base: position 4,559 of record JAWVGD010000390.1, on the reverse strand, counting down.
GGACATGCTCGGCGAGCAGGGCTTCGAGCCGGTGATCCCGCCGGTCCTCGTGCGCGAGGAGGCGCTGTACGGGACGGGCTTCCTGCCCGACACCGAGCAGCAGATCTACCGCCTCGCCGACGACGACCTCTACCTCGCCGGCACCTCGGAGGTCGCGCTGGCCTCGCTGCACGCGGGCGAGATCCTCGACGGCGATGGGCTGCCGCTGCGCTACGCCGGGTTCTCCACGTGCTTCCGTCGCGAGGCGGGCGCCGCGGGGAAGGACACGCGGGGCATCTTCCGCGTTCACCAGTTCGACAAGGTCGAGATGTTCAGCTTTGTCGAGCCGTCGCAGTCGCGCGACGAGCACGAGCGCCTGCTGAGCATCGAGGAGAGCATCCTCAGCGCGCTGAGCATCCCGTACCGCGTGGTGAACATCGCGGTCGACGACCTGGGGGCCTCGGCCGCCAAGAAGTACGACTGCGAGGCGTGGCTGCCCAGCCAAGAGCGCTACCGCGAGCTGACGTCGACGTCCAACACCACCGACTACCAGGCCCGCCGCCTCGACATCCGCTACCGGCCACCGGGGCCCAAGGCCAAGCCGGAGACGCTGCACACGCTCAACGGCACCGCGGTCGCGGTCGGTCGAACGATGATCGCGCTGCTGGAGAACGGCCAGCAGGAGGACGGCTCCGTAGTGGTCCCGGAGGTGCTGCGCGGTTACGGCATGCCGGACGTGCTGCCGGCCGCCGGCGCCTGAACCGCGTCCAGCGCCGGCTTGAGCCCGGCGTGGATGTCGAACGTCGAGTCCAGGCGCGTGATCTCGAAGAGGCGCAGGACGGTGGGGTTCGTGCAGACCAGCGCCATGCGCCCGCCCGCGCGCGTCACGCGCCGCAGGGCGTTGAGCAGGACGCTCAGGCCCGTGGAGTCGATGAACATCACGTCGGTGAGGTCGAGGACCAGCGCGGTGCGGCCGCCCTCCGCTGAGGCAGTCAGCAAGGTGCTGAACTGCGGAGCGGTGCTCACGTGGATCTCCCCGGCGACGGCGATCACCGACGTGTGGTCGTCGATGGCGTGCTCTTTGAGGCGAAACGTGGGCTCGGCGAAGGACACGGGACGTCGCGGGGGTGGTGACGGGACCTATGCGGCCGGCCTACCTTCTTCCCTGCCGCCCCGGACGTCAACCCGCGGGCTAGGGGGAACACTGGCCCAGAGGGCCAGGCTCCCTTGCGGGTGTCCGCCCAGGGGGCGAAACCCGCGGCGGGTTACGGACCGCACGCTCCTAGCGGAAAGCCACCCAGCGGTGCACCGTCGAACGCCGGTGCTCGCGGTCGACGGCGCTCGCGGTCAGGCGGACGGTGACCTTCTTGAGATGCGCGCGCTGCAGCAGCTTGATGGTCTTGCTCGGCACGCTCAGCGTCCAGCTGCCCAGCCCCGGTCCCTCGGTCTTGCGCGCGAACCGGAGGATTGTGCGGCGCGGCGCGTGGATGCGCTTGGCCATGCGCTGGGTCAGGACCATCGTCGCGGTGAAGCTGCACTTCGACGAGCACGCGATGCGCACCGGCAGGTCGATCCCCGTCGGCGGGTCGAACGTGATGAGCGGCTTGCGCTGCGGGATCGCCTCGACCAGGGCGTTGGGGTCGACGACGCGCAGGTCGATCGACGCGGTCCCGAGGCCGCCGCGGAAGTCGCGGGCGCCGACGGTCACGTGATAGATGCCCGGCCCGGCCCAGACGTGCGGGACCGACGGACCCGTGGTGGCCTGGTCGAAATGCCCATCGCCGTCGAAGTCCCACAGGTAGCGCAGGATGGTGCTGTCGGGGTCGGTGAACGCCGCGCGGAGGCGGATGACCGACTTGATGACGGTGCGGGGGACGTCGGTGGTGACCGTGCCGGTCGGCGGCTGGTTGGGGCCGACGCCGAAGACCTGCAGCGTGCGGAGGTCGATCGTGGCGGCGGCGGGGTCCTGGGCGTTCAGGAGCGTCAGGCGCACGGCGCGCACGCCGGTGGTGTTGCCGGTCAGCGGCGCGGCGGTCGCGACGCCCCGGTCGGCAGCGCCGAGCACGCCCTCGGCGGCGGTGGCCCAGGAGGCGCCGTCGGCCGAGGTCTCCACCCGGTAGCGGCCCAGGGCGGCGCCCGCGGCGTGGCTGCACACGGCTGCGGCGTCGAGGATGACGCCGCGGACGTCGATGGTCTGGGGCAGCTGGACCGTGAGCGTCGGCGCCTCGACGGCCGCGACCGCCGCCGTCGTGTCGGTCGCCGGGATCGCGGCGTGCGGTGCGGTGCTCGACCACCCGTTGGCCGGATCGCCGTCGGTCGCGTTGGCGGGCCCGCAGCCGGCGGCCGCGGCGGCCGGGTCGGTGCCCGTGGCGGTCGCCGTCGCGCCGCCGGGCGCCGAGGCCCAGTCGCGGTGCAGCGCCACGCCCTGATTGCCGTAGCCGGACGCGGGCAGCGTGATGGCGCCGGTCGTCGTGCGCTCCCAGCCCGCCGGACCCGCGACGGTGAGGCTGCCGACCGACGAGCCGTCCAGGCCGGTGAAGAGGTAGCGGCCGCCGTAGTCGGTCGTGGCCTGCGGCGCGGGCGTGGTCGTCCCGTTCCACGTTGCCGTCGCGCCGTCGAGCCCGAGGCCCGTGTCGGCGTCGGTGACGTAGCCGGCCAGGCCGTGGCCGACGACCACCGCGCCGGCGGGTGCGGTGATGGCGAGTGCGGCCACCATGGCCAGCACCACGGCCATGACGGGTCTGTGGGGCGACGTCATCCGGGTCCTTCCCTCTCTCCTGCGCGCGCCGTCCTGGCGGGCGGGCCGCAGCGTAACCGGCCGCGCCTCGCCGCGCTAGGGGTCCGGCGGCGAACACTGGGCTGACGCCCAGGCGCTGATCACGCGCGGCCGGACCGCCCAGCTACGCCCCTCCCAGCTCGCCGGCGCCCCGCTCAAGGAGGCCGCCGACTGGCTCGACCGCTACCGCGTGTTCTGGGAGAGCAGCTACGACCGCCTCGACGAGCACCTGCGCGGCTCCAGCCGGCGGCCCACGAAGCGGCGCGGGGCGAGCAACGCGGAGGGCGCCCGGGGTCGAGCCAGCGGAGGGGGCGGGATTCGAACCCGCGATCGGGTTGCCCCGACTCCGGTTTTCAAGACCGGTGCATTCAACCGCTCTGCCACCCCTCCGGAGGGCCAAAGCGTATCCCCGCGGCCGACCCGGCCGCCGCCGCCATCGCTCGTGTCTGAACGGAGCAGCAGTCGCCAACGGACTGGAGCAGCTATCCGGAGAGGGGATGTCTGCGGCGCTCGCGCCATGGGGCAGTGTCGCCGCGGGCGCGCGGGAGCCGGGGCTCGTCCCGCGGAACGGTCGTTGCTGACCCTTCCGGCAGTCCATCTCGAACGAAGATCGGCCTAGCTTCCTGCGCCCTGGCTCAGGAGTGGGCCTCCGCCGTCATGCCACGTGCGAGTTCCTCGAGGCCGCCCGCAGCCACGTCGGCTCACCTCGACGGCACACCCGAAAGGACACATCAATGTCAGTCGCCACCGACCCCCTGCTGTTCGAGAACCTCGGCCACGCGCTGTCAACCGATTACTTCTTCCTGCGCGAGCAGCTCACCGACGAGCAGCTCGACGTGCTCCGGCGCGTCCGCGTGTTCGTCGACGACGAGGTCCTGCCCGTGATCGGCGGCTATTGGGAGCGCGCTGAGGTGCCGTGGCCACTGATTCGCCGCCTCGGCGAGCTCGGGATCGTCGGTGAGGACATCGGCAGCAGCTACGGCTGTCCCGGGCTCAGCCCGATCGCGTGTGGACTCGTGGCGATGGAGCTCAACCGCGGCGACGGCAGCCTCGCGACGGTGGTCGGAGTCCAGTCCGGTCTGGCGATGAAGTCCATCGCGATGCTGGGGTCCGAGGAGCAGAAGCACCGCTGGTTGCCGGATATGGCGCGGCTTGACCGGTTGGGCGCGTTTGCGCTCACCGAGCCTCATCATGGATCCGACTCGATCTTGCTCGAGACCACGGCGCGGCGCGTGGGCGACAGCTACGTGCTCAACGGCGTCAAGCGCTGGATCGGCAACGGCAGCCTCGCCGACGTGACCGTCGTCTGGGCGCGCGACGAGGACGGGCAGGTCAAGGGGTTCCTGGTGGAGAAGGGCGCGGCGGGTTACGACGCTCAGGTGATCGAAGGCAAAGGCTCACTGCGCGCGATCTGGCAGGCTGACGTCAGGCTCGACGAGGTCTGCGTGCCGGCCGAGAACCTCCTTCCCGGAGCCCGGAGCTTCAAGGACGCCGGGCGCGTGCTGGCAGAAACCCGCGGCAGCTGTGCGTGGGCGGCGCTCGGGCATGCGGTCGCCGCCTACGAAGCGGCTCTTACCTACTCCAAGCGTCGCGAGCAGTTCGGCCGCCCGCTGTGCAGCTTCCAGATCGTCCAGGACCGCCTGGTCAAGATGCTTGCCGAGGTCACCGCGATGCAGCTCTATTGCCTGCAGATCGGACGCCTGGCCGAGCGGGGCCAGCTCACGCACACGATCGCTGGGCTGGCGAAGCTCAACAACACCCGCAAGGCTCGCCAGATCTGCGCCGAAGCGCGCGACATGCTCGG
>JAWVGD010000389.1:0-4144 GCA_033855515.1 Baekduia sp. | reverse complement strand
GATCCACTTGACCAGCCACAACCAGCGGTTGAGGTCCTCGTCGAGCTGCCCTTCGAGCTGAAGCGGATACGGAGACGAACCCATGGGGTGCCGTTCACTTGCGGTGTACGGTGTACACCTAGTCAAGAGGAGATACCGGACACTTCTTGAGTGGAGGAGCGGGCGGTGCGGAAGGACTCCCGGGCTCAGCAGCGAGAGCCCCTCAACCGTGACCGGGTGTTGCGCGCCGGAGTTGCCCTCGCCGACCAGGCGGGCATCGAGGCGGTCAGCATGCGCCGGCTCGCCCAGCAGCTCGGCGTCGTGCCGATGGCGCTCTACAAGCACGTCGCCAACAAGGACGAGCTCCTCGACGGCATGATCGACATCGTCTTCGGCGAGATCGAGTCTCCGTCGATCGGCGGCGACTGGAGGTCTGAGATGCGGCGGCGGGCGCTCTCGGCGCGCGAGGCGCTCAAGCGCCACGGCTGGGCGATCGGGATCATGGAGACCCAGACCCCTGGGCCGGCGAACCTGCGAAACCACAACGCGGTCATGGGGTGCCTGCGGGAGGCCGGCTTCTCGTTCGAGGCGTCGATCCACGCCTACTCGGTCCAGGACGCCTACATCTACGGGTTCGCCCTGCAGGAGAAGACGCTCGGGCTCGCGACACCGCGGTCCGCCGGGGAAGCCGCGCAGAGGCGGGCGCAGGCGAACGCCGCGCTCGTCGACGACTACCCCTACCTCGCCGAGATCGTCACGAAGCTCCCGGACACCGGCTACGACAACGCCGTCGAATTCGCCTGGGGACTCGACCTCATCCTCGACGGACTCGACCAGCGTCGCCGCGGGGACTCAGCGCGCACGTGAGCCGCTGACCCCGGCTGCCGTGGGCACCTGGGACCTCGACCGGGTCATCACAAGGATCGGAGCGCCGCCCGTCAGCGGGCCGCGCCGGTTGCGGCCGTGACGGGGCGCTCCTGCGGGTCGATCGCCCCGAGCGCCTTGACGACCTCGAAGCGGCCGCCGCGCGCCTGGGCGATGTACATGTTCATCCGCAGGTGGTGCTGGCTCGGCACCATGGCCGCCGGCCCGCCCGGACCCTCGGCGAGCTCGGCGTGGTCCAGCGCGGCGATCACGTCGTCCTGGTGCAGGGAGCCGGCCTCGGTCACGGCGCCCGCCCATATCCGCAGACCGCGGTACAGGCCCGAGCATCCGCTGCCGCCCGTGAACGCCGCGTCGCCCGGGTAGAGCGTGTCGTACTGCTCGAGGAGCTTGCGGCTGAACGGATCGTCGACGGTCTGGTAGTAGTCCAGGCACCCGTACAACCCCTCGACGTTGGCGGCCGGCACCATGTTGAGGAAGTTCTCGTCGAAGTACGTGCAGATGAGCTGCCCGCCACGGCCCGAGAAGCCCGAGTCATGCAACTCCTGCAGGAACGGCGTCACGCCGGGCGGCACGATGGTGTTGAAGACCGCGTCCGCTCCGCTGGAGACGATCCGCGCGACAGTCTCGCGGTAGTCCATGTGGTCGAGAGGGAAGTACTCCTCACCCACGATCGTCCCGCCGTTGTCCGCGACGACCTCGCGGATCCGGGCGTTCATCACGTGCGGCCACACGTAGTCGGCCGACGGCAGGTAGAACCGCCTGGCCCCGGTCTCGCGCATCATCCATGGGATGAACGGGTCGACCTGCTGCGCCGGCACCGGGCCTGTGCAGAAGATCAGCGGGTCGGATTCCTGTCCTTCGTACTGCTCCGGATAGATGTACAGCGTCTTGCCCTCCACGACGGCCGGCCCCTTGATGGCCTGCCGCGTCGAGCTGTAGATGCCGCCGAAGATGACGTCGACCTGATCCTGCTGGACGAGCTTTGCCGCAGCGGCGGCCGCGACGGCGTCGTCGGTCGCGCCGTCCTCCAGGTGCAACTCCAGGTCCCGGCCCAGCAGGCCCCCTCGGGCGTTGATGTCGCCGATGACCATCCGGGCGACATTGGCGTTCGCCGCGCCGACGAACGAGAGCGGGCCCGTCTGATCGGCGATCACGCCCACTCTGATGGCGTCGCGCCCCGCGACGGGGTTCGCATTCGACATGGGTCCTCCTTTGGCGGGCGCGCTGGATCGCCAGATACGGCCACTGGGGCGCCCTCGGGTGTGGGACGATGCTCTCGCCGGTCCGCATCCCAAACATCGGGAGATCACCCCATCTTGGATGCTTCGCTGCGTCTCGCCGAGTTCGTCGCCACGCTGGCGCTTGCGCAGGACAACGCGTTCGGCCAGCCGCTGGAATCGCAGCTGCGCTCGTGCCTGCTCGCCTCGTGGATCTGCGAGGCGGCGGAGCTGGAGCAGGACGTCTGCGACGACGCCTACTGGGTGGCGCTGCTGCGCTACGTCGGCTGCACCGGCCACGCGCATGAAGTCGCGACCGTGTTCGGCGACGAGGTCGGGATCCGCGCCCGGACCCTGGTCCACGACGCGGCCGACCCGACGATGATCATGGGCGACGTGATGGCGTTCGCCACGGCCGGTCGCCCGGAGGCCGAGCGCGACGAGCTCGTCCGCACGGTGCAGGAGAGCGCGCACGATTGGGCGGTGCACAACTTCACCTCGGGGTGCGAGGTGGCCGACATGCTCGTGCAGCGCCTCGACTTCGGCCCCGGTGTCCGTGAGGCGTTGACCTACACCTTCGAGCGCTGGAACGGCAACGGCTTCCCGGCGCATGCCGCGGGCGAGGCGATTCCGCCGGCGATGCGCGTCGTGCACCTCAGCCAGGACATGGAAGCGATCGCGCGCATCTTCTCCACCGGGTGCGCGCTCGAGGCGGCTCGCGAGCGACGCGGCCAGTCCTACGATCCCGCCCTCGCGGATCTGTTCGTCGCCAATGGTCCCGTGTGGCTGGACCACCTGGGCCAGCTCGAGCCCTGGGACGCCGTCCTCGCCCTCGAGCCGGTTCCCCACCGGATCCTGGACGACGAGGCCATCGACCGGGCGCTCACGGTCGCCGCCGACTTCATCGACATGAAGTCGCCGTACACGGGCGGGCACAGCCGCCGCTGCGCGGAGCTCGCGACCGGCGCGGCCGAGGTCCTCGGCGAGCCCGAAGAGGCGATCACCGCGCTGCGCCGCGCCGCGCTCGTGCACGACTTCGGCGCCACGGCGGTCTCGAACTCGATCTGGGACAAGCCGGGCCCGCTCACGCGGGCGGAGTTCGACCGCGTCGAGCTGCACCCGATGCTGACCGAGCAGATGCTCCGGCGCTCGCCGGCGCTCTCCGCCCTGAACCCGGTGGCGGCGCGCCATCACGAGAGATGCGACGGGACCGGCTACCACACGCGCACGCGGGCCGACACCGGCGATGCGGCGGCCTGCGTGCTGGCCGCAACGGAGATCTACGTAGGGCTGACGACCGAGCGCGCCGACCGTCCCCCGTTCTCCGACGGCGACGCCGCCGCCGAGTTGCGCCGCCTGGAGGCGGAAGGCGCCCTGGAGCCGCGCGCGACCCGCGCGGTGCTCGTGGCCGCCGGCCAAGGCGAGCCGGCGACGCATACGCGGGCGCGGCCAGAGAACCCCGGCGGGCTGTCACACCGCGAGGTCGACGTGCTGCGCCTCGCCGCGCGAGGACTCACGACCCGCGAGATCGGCGACCGGCTCGTGATCGCGCACAAGACGGCCGACCGCCACATCCAGAACATCTACAACAAGATCGGGGTCTCGACCCGGGCCGCGGCGGCGCTCTGGGCGATGCAGCACGACGTCGTGGGCTGAGGATGGGAAATCACCGGCGAGTGGTCAGCCAGTCGCGAAAGATTTCTCCGAAGCGGGTGAAGGCACTCGATAACGAGCGACCACCCAAACCTAAGATCCAAGCCGGACGAGATCGTGGAGTTCCTGCGGCGGTTTGCTCGAACCCTCGACCTTCTGCATGGCAACGACACCTATAACTTGGTAAACAGCTCGTTTGCAGGGATATTCAGGCGCGCTAGTTATTGTTGTATGAGGTTGCGTCATGTTGCTCGGGGAGCTAAAAGGGGAGGGGGAATTGGCCTCTCCGACGACTAGGAATACATGTCGATGCTTCCTCCGGCCCTCGTGCCGAACATCAGCGGCCACGTCCAGCGCCGCAAGGACAAGAAGGGCTATGTCTGGTACGTCAAGTACCGCGCTCCCGATCC
>JAWVGD010000388.1:0-4644 GCA_033855515.1 Baekduia sp. | reverse complement strand
AGCTGCATGCCGTAGCAGATGCCCAGCACCGGGATCCCGAGCTCCAGCAGCTCGGGATCGAGCTTCGGCGCGCCGTCGGCGTACACCGAGGCGGGGCCCCCGGACAGGATCAGGCCCTTCGGCTTGCGCCGGCGGACCTCCTCGGCACCGACGTGGTGGGGCAGCAGCTCGCTGAACACGCCGCACTCGCGGACGCGGCGCGCGATGAGCTGCGAGTACTGCCCGCCGTAGTCGAGGACGACGACCTCGTCGATCGCCGTCGGGCGGTCGACGGGCGCCGACTCGTCGGCGAGCTCCGTGGCCGCCGTCGAGGCGGTGACGAGGTGATCCATGTCTAGGCCAGGACCGCCGCGGCGGACGGCGCCAGGGACTCGGTGTCGTCCGAGGGCATGTTGACCTCGGCCGCGGCCCCGCGCGAGCCCATCCCCACGCCCTGCGAGGACTGCAGCTGCTTGCCCTCGGTCTGCAGCGACGGGGCGATCATCAGCTCGGCCCGGTTGAACTCGGCGATGTCCTGGTAGCCGGTCGTCGCCATCGAGGTGCGCAGGCCGCCCATCAGGTTGAACGTGCCGTCGTTCTCTCGGGCGGGCCCGACGAGGATCTCCTCGAGCGTGCCGTTCTGCACGGTCGCGACGCGCGTGCCGCGCGGCAGCGTCGGGTGGAACGTCGCCATGCCCCAGTGGAAGCCGCGGCCCGGAGCCTCGTGGGCGCGGGCCAGCGGGGACCCGACCATCACGGCGTCGGCGCCGCAGGCGATGGCCTTCGAGACGTCGCCGCCGGTGCGCATGCCGCCGTCGGCGATGACGCGGACGTACTCACCGGTCTCCAGCATGTGCTGCGAGCGGGCGCCGGCCACGTCGGCGATCGCGGTCGCCTGCGGGACGCCGACGCCGAGGACGCCGCGTGTGGTGCACGCCGCGCCCGGCCCGACGCCGACGAGCACGCCGGCCGCGCCGGTGCGCATCAGGTGCAGGCCCGTGTGGTAGCTGGCACAGCCGCCGACCACGACGGGGACGGGGAGATCGGCGATGAACTCCTTGAGGTTCAGCGGCTCCGTCGTCTGCGAGACGTGCTCGGCGGAGACGACCGTCCCCTGGATGATCAGGATGTCGAGCCCGGCGTCGAGGACCTTCTCGTAGTACTTCATCACGCGCTGCGGGGTCAGCGAGGCGGCGGTGACAACGCCCTGCTCCTTGATCTCGCGGATGCGCTGGACCATGAGGTCCTCGTCGATCGGCGCGCGGTAGATCTCCTGCATCTCGCGCGTCGCGATCTCCTTCGGGAGCTGCGCGATGCGCTCGAGCTGCACGTCGGCGTCCTCGTAGCGGGAGAAGATCCCCTCGAGGTTCAGGACCGCCAGGCCACCGAGCTTGCCGAGGATGCCCGCGGTGCGCGGGGAGACGACGCCGTCCATGGCGGACGCGAGCAGGGGCAGCTCGAAGCGGTAGTCACCCAGCTTCCATGAGATGTCGACGTCGTCGGGGTCCCGCGTGCGCCGCGAGGGCACGATGGCGATGTCGTCGAAGCCATAGGCGCGGCGAGCCTTCTTCCCGCGACCGATCTCGATCTCCATGGGCGAATCCTAAATCTGTGGCCGGACAAAAAGACCCCGTGCAGACGGGGTCCAGGACGGGCGAAACGGCGTGGTGTGGCGGCAACCAGTCACGCCTCAGCGATGGTAGCAACGGGGTCGTACGGAACCGAACCGCGGGCCGTCCGGCGGCCTCCGGCGGGAGCGGCCTAGGTGACTTCGGCAGGCGCCGACAGCTCCTGCACGTCGACCTCCGAGAGCAGCCGGTCGACGCCGCGCGGGTCGACGAGCCCGGCGCCCAGGTGCTGCGTGGACTCGGCGCCGCAGGCGACGCCGTAGGCCAGGCAGTCGGCGGGCGGCTTGCCGGAATAGCGCGCGGCGACGTAGCCGGCCAGGAACGCGTCGCCCGCGCCGACGCCGGCGACGGCCTCGCGCGGCGAGATCGACACGCGGAACCGCTGGGCGTGCCCGTCGACGCGCATGCACGCGACGCACCCGTCCTCCAGCGTCATGATCGCCTCGTGGGCGCCCTGGCCGACCATCTCGCCCACGGCGATGAGGCGGTCCTCGTCGTCGTTGAACTCGTGGCCGACGAGCTCCTCGGCCTCCAGGACGTTGGGCGAGATGACGTCGGGCTCGGCGCGCACGGCGTGGCGCAGCGGCTCGCCGTCGGTGTCGATCAGCGTCAGCACGCCGGCCTTGCGCAGCTCGCGCAAGAGGCCCGCGTAGATGTCGGCGTCGATCCCGCGCGGGAGCGATCCGGCCATGACCACCATGTCGGCCCCGCGCGCCAGGTAGAGCAACTTGTCGCGGAAGAGCTCGACCTCCTTCTCCCCCACCGCAGGGCCGCGCTCGTTGATCTCCGTCTGCTGCCCGTTGGTGGGGTCGTAGACCGCGGTGTTCGTGCGCGACTCCTCGCGGATGCGCACGAAGTCGTTGAGGATCGACTCCTCGGTGAGCTGGTCGACGATGCGCGTGCCGGTCGGGCCGCCCGCGAAGCCCGTGGCGATCACGGGCTGGCCGAGCGTCTTCAACGCCCGGGCGATGTTGACGCCCTTGCCGCCGGCGGCGGTCCGCTGCTCAACGGTGCGGTGGCGCCGCCCGAGCCGGAAGTTCGGCACGGACAGCGATTTGTCGATCGCTGCGTTCAGGGTGACGGTGATGATCACGCGACAGGTGCCCCTCTGCCGGAACGACGCGCTTGCCGGCGCCGTACTGCGCGCCGCCGCAGCAGCACGAGGTAGAGGCTACAGAGCGCGAAGGCGCCGAGGAGCACGAGCGTCAACGGCTGCCCCAGCCAGTCGCCCAACCGCTGCAGGAACGTCGCGGCGTCGACGGCATCGGCGGTGACCGCCGGGACGCGGGCCACCACCTTGCCGCGCTGGGTGACCACGACGGTCCCGAGCCGCGCGCCCGCGGGCAACGGCCCGTCGACCTCGGTCGGCGCCCCCTCGAGCGTCACCGTGAGCTTGTCGCCGCGCCGTGCCGTGCGCCGGACGGACGCGCCGGCGACCAGGCCGACCTGCTCGTCTCGGTGCGCGAGGCCGACGCTGCCGACGTTCTGGCCGTTGCGGACCGCGGTGACGACGTGGTACCGGTCGAGCCCGTACTTGAGGAGCTGGAGGCTGTCGCTGTCGCGCGCCGCCTCGCTGGGATCGCCGATCACCGCGCTCAGGACCGTGACCCCGGCGCGCGAGGCGGAGCCGACCAGGATGTAGCCGGCGCTGTTGGTGTGGCCGGTCTTGACGCCATTGACCGCCGGGACGTTGCGGACCAGCAGGTTGCGGTTGGCGAAGGTCCGCGGATGGGCGCCGGACTTCAGCGTGACGTGGGCCAGGTCGGTCGTCGCGCGGAAGAACGCGCTGCGGCGCAGGATCAGCGTGAGCTTCACCAGGTCGGTCGCCGACGAGTAGTTCTCGGTGTTGTCGAGACCGACGGGGTTCGCGTAGTGCGTGTCGGTGAGCTTCAGCTGCCGGGCCTTGGCGTTCATCATCGTCACGAACCGGGACCGTGAGCCGGCCACGCGGGCGGCGAGCGTCGCCGCAGCGTCGTTGGCCGAGGTGATGAGCAGCGCGCGCAGCAGGTCGCGCACCGTGACCCGCTCGCCGGCGCCGAAGCCGGCGAGGGACTCGGCCGGCGCGGCGTTGTACTTCACCGTGGTCATGACGTCGTCCAGCGATGCGTGCTCGAGCGTCACGAGCGCCGTCATCAGCTTGGTGGTCGACGCGATCGGGAGCCGCTGATGGGCGTTGCGCTGGAAGATCACGTCGCCCGTCGCAGGCTCCACGAGGATCGCGGCCGGCGCGCGGACGATAGGGGCGTTGGGCGCGGTGGCCGCGCCGGCAGCGTGGGCGTGGACGAGCACCAGGAGCGCGACGAGCACCCCCGGCGCCGCCCGCCGGAGAGCGGACGTCGAGCGAACCATCAGGGCAGCTTCAGCTTCTGACCGGGGTGCAGCGTGCTGGCGTCCATGTTGGGGTTGGCGTTCTCGAGCTCGACGACGCTGCGGCCGGTCTTGATCGCGATCGCCGACAGCACGTCGCCGGACTTGACCGTGTAGGTCTTGGCCTTGGCCTTGCGGCGCTTGGTCGTGGATGTGCCCGACGTCCCCCTGGCGGAGGTCGAGGTCTTCGTCGAGGTCGTCGACGCATGACCGCTGGACGCCGTACCGCGATGGACGACCGTGTACACCGCAAAGGCGCAGGTCGCCAGGGCGAGCGGGGCCAGCCAGCGGGCGGGAGAGCGGTGCCGCATCAGCGGATCAGGATAGGGGTGGCGGCGGCCGTGGCGCGTCAACCCAAAGACCAGGCCGCCCGACGCAGGCGCTGCGCCTCGGCACGCGCCGCGGCGGCGGGCGTGCCGCCGGCCTTCGCATGGGCACCGACGATCGAGCGCGAGGCGGTGACCAGCCCGCCGGCGCGCCCGGGGGCGAACGCGGGCGCGAGGTCCTCGACGCGGCCGCCCTGGGCGCCGACGCCCGGCAGCAGGAAGATCGCGCGCGGCATGAGCTCGCGCAGGTGATGGAGCAGGTCGGGCCTTGTCGCGCCGGTCACTGCGCCGACCGACGAGAGGCCGCAGTCGCCCACGTCGTCCCGTCCCATGTCGGACACCAG
>JAWVGD010000387.1:0-3546 GCA_033855515.1 Baekduia sp. | reverse complement strand
CGTCCATCGCGGCGGCGTATGCCGGCCCGAGGGCGTCGTCGCGGTAGTAGCGGTAGCGCGACCCGCCTGGGCCGTCCATCGGCGTGTCGTAGGCGATGTAGCGCGTGGACTGCTCCAGGTAGGACGCGAGCCGCGGCCGTTGCAGCACCTTGGTCAGGACGTTCGACGTCCACTCGGCGGCGACGTGCATCCCGCCGAGCTGGGCGACCGAGTCGTCGCCGTAGCCCAGGAAGATGCGCTCGTAGAGCTCGGCGGCCCGCTGTCCCTCGGCCGTCTCCCACGCCGGAACATGGCCGCCCGGGGCCGTCGCCGCGAACTCGTCGAGGTAGAGCCGGCGCAGCGTCCCCTGATAGCGCGAGTAGCGGGCGAACAGGGCGCCCTTGACGGTCTCGGGCAGGTTGACGAGCGCGAAGACCGGCCGGTCGAGGTTCGTGACGTGCGGCGCCAGCAGGGCGCGCTCGTCCTCGGTGAAGGTCTCGACGGGGTAGTCCACGGGGCGGGCGATGCTAGCGAGCGTTCCGGCGGCGGACCCGGGCGGCGCGCGTCGCGCGCCGGGCTGCGTTTGCGCACCTTTCCCATCGGTTCGATCACGACCTTGCCCATTGGATCGACAGGCTTTGTGTACACTCCTCAACCTCTGAATCCCGACTGAGTTTGACCCTTTTTGGAGGACTGAGTTCCCGTGAAGCTGAAGACCCTGCTCCCGCTCGTCACCGTCGCTGCTGCGTCAGCGATGGTCGCCGCCGGCTGCGGTGGCGCGTCGGACTCCACGAGCGCCACCCCGTCGGGCTCCGGTGGCGGCGGCAAGACCACGTCGTCGCTGTCGCTCGTGGCGTACTCCACGCCGGAGGTCGTCTACGACCAGATCATCCCCGACTTCGGCGCCACGCCCGCGGGCAAGGGCGTCGGCTTCAAGACGTCCTACGGCGCCTCCGGCGACCAGAGCCGCGCCGTGGAGGCCGGCCAGAAGGCCGACGTCGTCGCCTTGTCGCTCGCGCCCGACATCGACCGCCTCGTCAAGGCCAACCTCGTGCCGAAGGACTGGGTCGCGCAGACCGAGGCCGCCGGCGGCACGGGCGGCTTCGTCACCACGTCGCTGGTCTCCTTCGTCGTCCGCAAGGGCAACCCGAAGGGCATCAAGGGCTGGGACGACCTCCTCAAGCCCGGCGTCAAGGTCGTCACGCCCAACCCGTTCACCTCCGGCGCCGCGAAGTGGAACATCCTCGGCGCCTACCAGCACGGCGGCCTCGGCTACGTCCGCAAGCTGCTCACCGACCACGTGCCGGTCCAGCCCAAGTCCGGGCGCGAGGCGCTGCAGACGTTCACCGGCGGCGAGGGCGACGTCCTCATCTCCTACGAGTACGAGTACACGACGGCCGTCAAGAAGGGCGAGAAGGGCCTGCAGCTCGTCCAGCCCGACGACACGTTCCTGATCCAGAACCCGATCGCGGCGACCACCGCCGCCCCGGCGGCCGGCAAGGCATTCGTGAAGTTCGCGCTGAGCGATGCCGCACAGCAGCACTTCGCCGACTGGGGCTACCGCCCGGTCAACGCGGCGATCTTCGCCAAGAACAAGGCCAAGTTCCCGGATCCGAAGACGGTCAAGACCATCGACCAGTACGGCGGCTGGTCGAAGGTCAACGACCAGCTGTTCGATCCCGTGAAGGGCTCGGTCGCCAAGATCGAGGACGCCGCGGGCGTCTCCACGGCGAAGTGAGCGTCTCGGCCGTCACCCCGGCGGCGCGCACGCGCCGCCGGTCCGCCACGCGGGCCGGCGGCCGCGGCCTGGGTGGGCTCGGCCTGGGCGTCGTGATGCTCTGGCTCAGCCTCATCGTCCTGCTCCCGCTCGCGGCGCTGACGGCCAAGTCGCTCGACGGCGGCCTGTCGGCCTTCTGGAGCTCGGTCTCCAGCCGCCAGGCCGTCGCGGCGCTGCGGTTCACGGTCGTCGTCTCGGTCATCGTCGCGGCAATCAACGCGGTCGCGGGGGTGGCGATCGCCTGGACGCTGGTGCGCGACGACTTCCCGGGGCGCCGCATCGTCAACGCGGTCATCGACCTGCCGTTCGCGATGCCGACGATCGTCGCCGGCATCACGCTGCTGGCGCTCTGGGGGCCGGCCAGCCCGGTCGGGATCGACCTCGCCTTCACCCAGATCGCGGTGGCGCTGGCACTGCTCTTCGTCACGCTGCCGTTCGGCGTGCGCGCGGTGCAGCCGGTGCTCATCGAGCTCGACCGCGAGATGGAGGAGGCCGCCGCCTCGCTGGGCGCCGGCCCGTGGACGACGTTCCGCCGCATCGTGCTGCCGAACCTCGTTCCGGCGGTCCTGTCGGGCGCGGCGCTGTCGTTCGCGCGCGCGGTCGGCGAGTTCGGCTCGGTGGTCCTCATCTCGGGCAACAAGCCCTTCGACACGCAGGTGTCGTCGGTCTTCATCTTCAAGCAGATCGAGAGCGACAACGCCCGCGGCGCCGCGGCCGTCGCCGTCGTGCTCCTGGGCGTATCGCTGGCGATGCTCCTCGCCCTGCGGGTCATCGAGTACTGGGGTGCGCGCCATGACGGCTGAGACGACCGCCCGGCCCGCCCGCAGCGCCGGGCGCCTCGGCGTCCGCGTGGTCGCACTCGGCTACCTCGCCGTCCTGCTCCTGGTGCCCATCGGCATCGTGCTCTACCGGACGTTCGAGCCCGGCGCCGGCGCGGTGTGGGCGTCGATCACGACGCCCGCCGCGGTCCACGCGTTCTGGCTGACGATCGAGATCACCGCGATCGCGGTCCCGCTCAACACCGCCTTCGGGATCGTCGCCGCACTCGTGCTCGTCCGCTCGCGCGTGCGCGGCAAGCGCCTGCTCGAGGCGCTCATCGACCTGCCGTTCGCGATCTCGCCCGTGGTCATCGGCCTCGCGCTGGTGCTGCTGTACGGTCGTCAGGGCTGGCTCGGCCCGACGCTCACGGGCGCGGGCATCCAGATCATCTTCTCGCTGCCGGGCATGGTGCTGGCCACGATCTTCGTCTGCCTGCCGTTCGTGGTCCGCGAGGTGACCCCCGTGCTGCGCGAGATCGGCGACGAGCAGGAGCAGGCGGCGGCGACGCTCGGCGCCTCGCGCCGGCAGACGTTCTGGCGGATCACGCTGCCGGCGATCCGCTGGGGCGTGGCCTACGGCATCGTGCTGTCGACCGCCCGCGCGATCGGCGAGTTCGGCGCGGTCAGCGTCGTCTCGGGCAAGATCGCCGGGGAGACGATCACGCTCCCCCTGCTCGTCGAGAACCGCTTCTCGAACTTCGACCTCGCCGGTGCCTACGCGGCGTCGGCCCTGATGGCCGTCCTCGCGCTGGCGACCCTGCTGGCGATGACCCTCCTGCAACGCCGAGGTGATGCCCGATGATCTCCGCCACGTCCGTCGTCAAGCGCTACGGGGAGTTCCTCGCGCTCGACGACGTCTCCGTCGACATCGCGCCCGGGTCGCTGACCGCGCTGCTCGGGCCCTCGGGCTCGGGCAAGTCCACGCTGCTGCGGGTGATCGCCGGGCTCGAGGTGCCCGACGCGGGCCGGGTG
>JAWVGD010000386.1:0-12460 GCA_033855515.1 Baekduia sp. | reverse complement strand
GGTCATCGTGCTGGTTGTCTGCCAGGTACACGGTCACGTAGGAGGCGAAGTAGGCGACGACTTCGCTGCGCCACTTGCGCGGCCGGAGGTACTCCGGCATCGAGATCGACACCCGTCCCGCGGCGCTGCCGTGCTGGGCGTTCCAGCGTCCGATCGCCACCGCCAGCCCAGCGATGAGCACGTCGTTGACCGTCGTGCCGTCCACCCGCCGGCCCACGACCGCCGCGGTCTCGGCCGGCGACAACGCCAGGAACTCGAACCCATAGGCGGGGCGCCCGTCGGCCCCGTCGCGCGCGACGCGCGCAGCCGGGACCGTCTGGCGCAGCGCATGCCACCCGAGCGCCTGGGCGCGCACGACCCGTTCCGTGGCCGATGCCGCGCCGGCAAGGCTCTGGACGTCCCGGACCGCCAGCGGATCGAGGTCCGGGACCGGGTCGTCCTCACCCGCGTAGGCGCGCAGGATCGACCGCATGAGCCTGACCGCCCCGATGCCGTCGACCGCTGCGTGGTTGATGTTGAGCAGGAGCGCATCGCCACCCTGAGCATGGGCGAGCAGCGGCGCGAACGGAGGGGCGACATCCAGGGACGGGCTGAAGGCGAAATGGCGCTCTCGCACCTCCGCCAGCGCCCCTTCGTCCTCGCACGCCGCGAGGTGCAGCGGCACCTCGTCGAGCCGGTCGAGGATCTCCCAGCGACGCTGCCGATCGGTGCTGCGGGACTCGGCCAGCCGGGCCCGGGCGATGGGATGGTGCGCGACGGCGATGGCCAGGGCCGCGGCGAGGCGGTCAGGCTCCAGCCGGCCCGTCACCCGCACCTCCAGGTGGACGACCCAGGGCTCCTGGCGGCGATCGAGGTTGAGGTACAGCTCGTCCAACAGGTTCAACGGCGTGCTGTTCATGCAGAGCTCCGCTCTTTTGGGCGGAGTCGATGCTCCTCCCCCGCCGGGCGCCCGTGGTCGTCCCAAGGGCGCGTTTCTCCTGCGCCACCGGGCCGCCCGAGCTCAGCACGCCGGTCTGAAGCCCGGATCGGCCGGGCCCTTGACGGCCAGGGCCTCCTCGACCCATTGCAGGGCGACCGGATCGGTGGGAAGGCCGAGATGGTCGACCGTGTCGGCCGGACAGGCATCCTGGAGCGTGATGTTGGTTACGCGCGCGCGAGGTCCGCGCAGGAACGCGGACTGGTACGGGACGACCACCGCGTCGTAGCGCGTCTGGATGACGGTGTAGTCGACCGGCGGTGGCGCCTCGTTCCCGGCGTTGAGCCGCTGGAGCAACGGGGAGCCCTGCATCAGCTGCTGGCCACACGCGACGCATCCCGCCAGGGCGCCCACGAGCGCGAGCGGATTGGCCGTCCCGTGGTTGGAGGGCGCCAGCCCGATCAGGTCGCTGACCTTCGCAGCGCCGCCGAGCTCCTTGACGTAGTACCGCGCCATCATGCCGCCCTCCGAATGCCCGACGATGGCGACCTGACGGGCGCCGGTGACGGCGAGGATGTGGTCCACGTCCCGGGCCAGCTGGTGAGCCGAACCCACGATGTCCCTGGTTCCGCCGGCGCCGTAGTTGATGGTGAAGACGCAGTAGCCGCGCTGCGCCAAGGAGGGCCCGATCAGGTCCCAGGACGTGAGCGCGAACGTGCCCGGGACGAGCACGACGGGGTCGGGGTGCTGGGGCGGCGGCTTGCAGCCCTCGGAGTTCATCACGGTCGGCGCCGGGGGCGCCGGGGGCGCCGGGGGCGCCGGGGGCGGCGCGGGCCGCGGCGGCGACGCGGGCCGCGGGGACGGCGCGAGCCGCGCCGGCGACGCGGCCTGGCCGGACGTCGCGGTGTGGCGGTGGCGCGCCGCGAGCGTCCATCCCGCGCCGGCGCAGACCACCGCGAGCACCGCAATCAGGATGACCTCGGCGCGGCGGGTCACTCCAGGGCCTCCGCCATCGTCCTCATCACGACCGGTCCTCCTCGTAGGGCTCCCGGCTCACGGTGCCAGCAGGCGCGCGCTGCTCGCATCAGGGTGGCCGCCAGTCCATTCCCGGGTCGTGCCCCTCAGTGGCAACGGGACGGCCCGGACCGCTCCGCCGGACAGCTGCGTCCGGGGAGACCGCCCGCGATGCTGGCGGGATGTCCGTCCTCCGTCGCCGCGCCGCCTCCATCCTCGCTCCCCGCGCACGCGAGACCCACCCCCACGGCCTGCTCGACGCGCTCGTGACCGCCGGGCTCGGCTGCGCGTCCCTGACGCCAGGCACGACCGGCCCCGAGGACGGTCCGACGACGTCGAAGCGCCCAGCAGCCTGAAGCTGAACGACGACGCTCCTCGAAAGGAGACGCACATGTTGTCCGCCGGTGGACCGGGCGACGCTGGCACGGCGGCCAGCACCACCGGCGCGCCCCGACACGCAGGCTGTGGTCGCACATGAGCGATCCCTTCAACAACGCATGCGGGATCCCGGTCGCCGGCGGGATGCTGACGGTCGCCAAGGCCGGGCGGCCGGTCGAGCAGGCCGACGGGGTGGTGCTCGCGATCCACGGCATCGCCGCCTCCCACCTGGCGTGGGCGACGGTCGCACGGGAGCTCGCGACCACGACGTCGGCGTCGCTGCTGGCGCCCGACCTTCGCGGCAGGGGGCTGAGCGCGCGGTTGCCGGGCCCGTACGGGATCGCTGCGCACATCGCCGATCTGCTGGCGGTGCTCGACTTCGTCGGGGCCGAGTCGGTGGTCGTCGCGGGGCACTCCATGGGGGCGTACGTCGCCGCGCGGCTTGCCGCCGAGCATCCCGAGCGCGTGTCCGCGCTCGTGCTCGTCGACGGCGGCCTCGCGATCCCCTACCCGGCCGACAAGGACCCCGATGACGTGGTCCAGGCCGTCGTCGGCCCGTCCCTCGCCCGGCTCGGCCTGACCTTCGCCAAGGCCGAGGACTACCTCGACATGTGGCGCAGGCATCCTGCCTTCGCCGGACCGTGGGACGACGACGTCGAGGCCTACCTCACCTATGACATGGTCGGCGCCCTCGACGAGGAGCGTCCCGACGCGGTCCGGAGCGCCACCTCGGCGCCGGCGGTGCGCACCGACGGGCGAGAGCTGCTGCTCGACGAGGCGACGCGGACCGCCCTGACGCACGTCCAGGCGCCGGTGCAACTCCTGGTGGCCGAGCGCGGCGTGCTCGACGACGACAAGCCGCTGCTCGCGCCCACGGTGGTCGAGGAGTTCGGCGCCGCCCGCCCGGAGGTCCTCGTCGAGAAGGTGTGCGACACCAATCACTACAGCATCCTGCTCGGTCCGGGCGCCGGCGCCCACCGGGTGACGGACGCGATCCGATCCGCGCTCGGCACCGCTTGAGCTTGCCGCGGAGCCTGCATCCCCTCCCATCCACGAACGAAGAGGCCGAGATGAGCGATCACCCGATCGAGAAGCTCGTTGGTCAAGGCACGACGCACCTGCCGGCCACGCCGCCGGCCAGCCCGGCTCCGGTCGTGGCCATGGCGCGGGCCGTTCCCTCGCACGGGCCGGTCGCGTTCACCCGCACGACGTGGATCATCACGCAGCGCCACGTGCTGCGCACGTGGCGCACGCCGCAGATCCTGGTCCTGTCGGCCGTCATGCCCATCATGTTCGTGTTGCTGTTCCGGTACGTGTTCGGCGGCTCCATCCATGTGCCGGGCTATTCCAGCTACGTCGACTACCTGATCCCCGGGATCCTCGTGCAGACGGTCCTCTTCGGCGCCTCGTCCACGGCGGTCGGGTTCGCCGACGATCTGTCCACGGGCGTCACCGACCGCTTCCGGTCCCTGCCGATCCAGCGTGGCGCGATCCTCGCGGCGCGCACGATCGCCGACGTCCTGCGCCTGAGCTACACGGTCGGGCTGCTGATCGGCGTCGCGCTCCTGGTCGGGTTCCGAATGCACACCGGCGTGCTGCCGGTGCTCGGAGGCCTCGCCATCGCGGTGTTCTTCGGCTATGCCTGCTCGTGGGCCTTCGTCCTGCTCGCCCTGTACGTGCGCCACACGGAGACGGCGCAGCTCGCGGCCTTCTGCCTGACGTTCCCGCTCGTCTTCGCCGCCTCGACGTTCATCGCACCGGCGACGATGCCCGGCGTGCTGCGGTCCTTCGCCGACGTCCAGCCGGTCTCCAAGGTCGCCGACGCGCTGCGCGCGCTGATGGAGGGCACCAGCTCGGCGGGACGGCCGGCGCTGTCTGCCCTGGCCTGGTCGGCGGGCATCCTCGTCGTCTCCGCGAGCCTGGCGATCTGGCGCTTTCGCAAGGTCTAGCCTCGTCCTAGCCCGGGCGTCAGCGGGAGGCGGTCAGCGCGGGCGTGTGGCTCAGGAGGAAGCCCTTGATGTGCGGGTCGGCGCGCGGCTCGTCGGTCGCGAACAGGTGGCCGGCGCCCGGCCAGAGCTTCAGCTGTGCGCCCGGGATGCCCTGTGCGAGCAGCCGCCCGTTGGAGGCGGGCATGACCACGTCGTCCTCGCCGTGGACGACCAGCGTCGGGGCCTCGATGTGGTGCAACCGTCCCACGGTGTTATGGCTGGCGGCAGCCGTGGCCTGCTGGACGTAGGCCAAGGCGTCGGTCGTGTCGACCACCCGGCGGGCGATGTCCTCGGCGATGCGCTCGCCGTGCCGGCGGCGCGTCTCCTCCCCATAGTTGTAGGGAACGGCGGCCCATTCGGCCTCCTCCGGACCCATCGCACCGGCACGGATGAAGAAGCCGAGCGGCTCCGGGCGGGCCAGGATGGTGCCGGCGCCGCCGGCGGTCGTGGCGCCGAGCACGAGCGCCTGGACGCGCTCCGGATACCGCAGGGCGAGTTCCTGGGCCACCATCCCCCCGAGCGAGATGCCGTACACGTGCGCGCGCTCCGCCCCGTCCGCCTCCAGCACCGCGGCGGCGTCGTCGGCCATCTGGGCCACGGTGTAGGCCCACGGGGAATGCCCGCTGCGGCCCATGCCACGGTGGTCGAACGTCAGCACGCGGAAGGACTCCGCGAGGACCGGCACCGTTCGCCACCACGCCGCGAGCGTCATCGCCTGCCCGCTGATGAGCAGGGCGGGCGGACCGGTGCCCGTGCTCTCGTAGTAGAGCTCAAACGCTCCGCGAGAGACGAATGGCACAATCACGCCGTCCTTTCCTGCACTGATTCCGGAACGAGGCACAAGGCTCCTGCCTCGCGGTCACCGCGCCACTTGGTCGTTGCGCCAGCGCGGACTGACCGCCGGACCTCCTGCAAACCGGAGGCCGGGCCTCCTGCCGGCCGGAGGCCGGGCGTCCTGCAGACCGGAATCCGTACCGCGCACGGTGCAGACACCTGACCCACCTGCGCCGGAGCAGGCAGGCACAGAGTGACCTCCGGGCCGACGACGAAGGACTCCCGGTGCGCCAGCATCGAGTCATGCCTCTCCCCGCCTCACGATCGACCTACCCGACCGCTCCTGGCGCGGGTCCGGCCGCCGCCCCGATGCTCGCTGTCCCCGACGTGAGCCGCGCCGAGTCCGAGTCGGTCGACCTGTCGGCGATCGCCGATCTCGTCGCGGCGGCACGTGAGGACGTGGCCGAGCGGGCGCGGGATGCCCTGGACCCCGTGCTGGGTCACGACGCGCTCGTGCTCGTCACGCCGAGCTCTCCCGGCTTTCCGGTGCAGATCGCCGCGTCACGCGGCCTGCGCGAGCGGCTGGCCGGCGTCGCGTGGAACACGCTGCTCGAACCGCCGGAGGACATGCCGGAGGACGGTGCCGTCCAGCTGGGGCTTCCCGACGTGATCGGAGGGCTGCGCGTGGTCGGCTGGATGGCCCGCTCGGGCGGATCGACGGTGGCGCTCGTGCTCGGCGCGCACGGGCCCTTCGCGGTCCAGCCGGAGCAGGAGCGCGCCGCCGTCGAGGTGGCGATGCTCGCGGCTGCCCGGCAGCGCGAGATGAGCGAGGATCCCTCGCCCGGAACGCTGGCCTTCTCCCACGCCATCAGCCAGGAGCGCGAGCGCGTCCGGTGGGAGCTGCAGACCCGCCACACCGCGACCCTCACCGTGCTGTTGCAGGTGCTGCGCCGGGCCATCCGCCCGACCGACGCCGCCCTGGGCAGCCGCCGGGGCGTCGAGCCTGCGATCGCGGAAGCCATCGACCTCGCCTCGCGCGCGCTGCTGGAGTTGAAGGCCTCGGTCACACGGGACGACGCGTCGCTCTACGTGCCGCTGGCGTCCGAGTTCGCCACGGCCCAGGCGGAGATCCGCAGCATCGCGCGCCCGTCCGGCCTGCGGCTCATCTTCGGCCTGCGCGGCCCCGACGACGCCCGGATCCCGCGGACCGTGGCCCTGGCCGCCCAAGCGGCGACCCGGGTCGCCACCCTGCAGGCGACGAACCACACCGGTGCCGGCAAGCTCCGCGTCCACTGGGAGCTGGCGGAGGACACCCTCACGATCACCGTCTCCGACGACGGCGCCGGCCAGGTCGATCCCGGTGCGGAGGTCGTCTCGGAGCTGGCGCTCATGCAGCGCCGCATCGCGGCGCTCCGCGGCACGGTCGAGCTCGAGGCAGTCCCGGAGTGGGGCACGGAGCTGACGTGCCGCCTGCCGCTGCACGATCTCGCCCCCGCACCCGAGTCGCCGGCCACCCAGCGGATCGGGGACCTGCGCCCGCGCGAGCGCGAGGTGCTCGAGCTCATGGTGACCGGGCTGCGCAACCGCGACATCGCCGACCGGCTGTTCATCACCGTGCGGACCGTGAAGTTCCACGTGTCGAACATCCTTCACAAGCTGGAGGTGACGTCCCGCACCGAGGCGATCGCCCTCGCCCACTCCGCCGGCATCTCGACGCTCGCCACGCCGCAGGACGAGGCGTCCTGATGGACGGCGCGATGACCGACCCCACCGCATGGCTGGGGGCCGACGCGCTGCGTCGCGCGATGGCCGAGGCGGAGAGCCGGATGGGCGCGGCGATGGAGCAGCTCGTGGCCGGCAAGGGATTCGCCGACCTCCTCGGGCAGGCCGCAGAGAACGCCGTCGCGCTGACGACCATCAACTCGCAGGTGTGGGACCTCGTGCTGCGCAACCTCCGCATGGCCGGGCGCGGGGACATCCATCGCCTCGGTGGCCGCCTGAACGGCATCGACGACAAGCTCGAAGCCGTCCTCCAGGAGATCGAGGACCTCGGCAGCGACCGGACGCCCTCCGGCGACCCGGCATGAGCCCGGCGCCGGGTCGGCGCCTGGTCTCGGCGGCGCTCGAAACGCTCAACACCGTCCTCACCACCGAGGACGCCCAGATCGCGACCACGCCGAAGGACGTCGTGTGGACGCATCGCCAGACCACGCTGTACCGCTACCGATCCCATCAGCGACGTCACGCGGTCCCGCTCCTCATGGTGTTCGCGCTGATCAACCGGCCGCACATCTTCGATCTCCGTCCCGGGCACTCGTTCATCGAGTACCTGCTCGAGGAGGGCTTCGACGTCTATCTCCTCGACTGGGGTCTACCGGGGCCGGAGGACCGCGACACCGGCCTCGACTACTACGTATGCGATGCGCTCCCGTGGGCGATGCGCGAGGTGCGGCGCTCGTCGGGCATCCGGGACGTCACGCTGCTGGGCTGGTGCATCGGGGGAACGCTGTGCGCGATGCACGCCGCGCTCGAAGGCTCGCGCAGCCCGGCCCGGAACCTGATCCTCCTGACGACGCCGATCGACACGAGCGAGTCCCTGTACCGGAGATGGGTCGGGCCGGACGCCTTCGACGTCGACCATGTCACCGACGACTGGGACGTGGTGCCCGGCGTCACGATCGACGTGGCGAACAAGCTGATGAAGCCGGTCGGGAACCTGTGGACGAGCTACCGCCGGCTGGCCGAGTCCGTGTACGACGGAACGGCCGACCGGGCCGGCTACCAGTCGATGGCGAAGTGGATCGCCGACAACCCGGCGTTCCCGGCGCGGGCCTTCCGCGAATGGGTGACGTGGCTGTACAAGGAGAACCGCCTCGTGCGCGGACGCTTGAGGCTGCGCGGGCGGCGCGTCGACCTCGCGCGCATCCAGCAGTCGCTGCTCGTCGTCACCGCGCGCGGCGACCACATCACGCCGCCGTGCAACTCGCTCCCGCTCCTGGACCGCACCGGAAGCTCCGACGTCGAGCATTTCGACCGGCCCGGTGGGCATATCGGGCTCATGGCAGGGTCCAAGGCGCGCAAGGAGATCTGGCCCGATGTCGTCGCGTGGCTCAGGGCGCGTTCGGCGCGTGAGGCACCTTCGTCGCCGGCGAGCTCGGCGGCGACGAGCCCGAGCTGGGCGGGGGCCGCCTCCCGTGGGCCCGTGCAGCGGTGACGCGCCGCCCTTGAAGCGGGGCGCGGCCGCCGCCGGCTCGGCGCACCCGACCGTCTCAGGTAGGGTGCGCCGCCCGGCTGCGGCGCCGGCTCAGGCGCCGCTGGTGCGGACCGTTAGAGCTAGGCGCTGGTCACAGCGCCCCATGGGGACCCAGAGGGCCGCTCGGCCCGAGGTTCCACGCGGCGCAGCCGGTGGGCAGGTTGTTGGCGTTGCCGGTCGGCCCATACGCGCCGAGCGGGCCGAGCGGGCCGGTCGGCCCGAGGTTCATGAATCCCGGCACCGTCGGGCAGAGGTTGTTGAGGCTTCCGGAACCGATCGTCGGGAACGCCGGGAAGGCGAGGCTCGCGGGCGGCGCCCACGCGGCGCTCGCGCCGGCGGCCGGGGCCGCGATCACCAGCGCGGCGGCCGTTGCGACTGCGGCAGTACACCGTCTCAGGGACAACATGGTCGATCTCCTTTCAGGGCGGCGGATGCCGCCCAGGTCCCCGGACGATGCCCGCACGAGCCGTGCCCGGCGCCCGGCCCTCGGGACTGTCTCGTCCTGCCCCCTGCGCGCACGTCGGCGGTCCGGCGCACGGCGGATCGACCGAGATGCCGCGGGTCAGGCGGGAGTGGCTCGGAGACCAGGTGCGCCGGCGGCGGCTTGGCCGCAGCATGTCTCTCCTACCACCCCCGACCAAGGGACCCCCATGGACCACCATCCCTCGTCGCACCCCACCGAGTTCTCCGACGTCGATCTCGCGGCGACCCGCCGCCGGTTCCTCGTTGCCCGCGAGCAGTCCGCGGCGCATTCCTCGATGCATCACATCCGCTCGACCATGCGCCGGTCCTGGACCGAGCATCATCGCAGCGAGCCGGCGGATCGCTGAACGCGAACGGCCGCAGACCAGCCGCCGATGCGGCATGGCACGCGGCCCTCGAACGGCGTGGCGGGTGAGGCGCGTGCCCGCCGCGCGGTCAGGCGGCTCGCTGCTGAAGGTCGGCGGCGCCGGGGCGCGGCCGCAGGCGCGTCGGCGCGACCGCCTCCACCGGTACGGGGCACAGCCGGAGCACGGTGACATCGTCGTGCACCTTCTCGGCCGCCCGACCCAGATGGGCGCGCTGGTCCTCCCAGTCGCGAAGATCGCCGAGCCACGAGGGCACGTCGTCGAGCACCCGCTCCGACAGGCGGGCGCCGTCGCTGGCCAGGACGAGCTCGAGCACGCCGTCGGCGGCGAAGCGCTGCAGCACCGGCGAGGCGAAGCGACCGAGGGCCGTCGAGGTCCACGCGTCACGCCGGCCGAGGAAGCGCTCCTCCGCGTCGTGGCGGACGTCGCGGCCCACCCCGGCGTTGCGGCGCTGCCAGTCGGCCCACTCGGCGACGACGGCGGGGGTCAGCGCGGTTCCCGTGCCGAGCGCGACCCAACCCTCCTCCGTGCGCGCCCACGCCTCGCAGTCGCCCGCGCGGACGACCTCGACATGGCCGTCCGGAAAGACGTCGACCGCGGTCACGCACGCCTGCGTCTGATCCCGCGACCGCGCGAGCGCCGGATCGTGCAGGTGGGAGTTCGCCGCGAGCACGCAGCGATCCAGCGCAGCGTCGGTCCGCTGCAGGGCCAGGCGGACGATCGCGGCGGCATACATCGCGCCGTCGACGCCGGCGATCGTGCGGCACCGCTGGCTCGGCGTCACGCCGTCCACCGCGGCCACGCGCAGGCGTCCCATGGCCGGCTCCGGCCACACCAGCTTGGCGTCCTGCGAGCCGGCGCGGCCCGAGGGCTGCTCCCACGACTCGACTTGCCACCCTGAGCACGCCGTGACCGCTCGATGCATCCGGGCAAAGTAGGCGCCGCCCCGAGCGTCGCGTCCTGACCCTGCGACCGGTCTCCGGTGGACTCCGGTGCCGTCGGGGGCGGGCGTCGCGTTCGCGCTCAGAGGGCGGACAACAGCTTCGCGTGCCACTCGAGCACGCGCGCGGCGGCCTCCTCGCGGTCGAGCGCCGCGCGATAGGCACAGTTCGCTTCCGCGCGCTCGCCGCGGCCGGCGGCGCACCACGCATCGAGCGCCTGGTGGCACTCGAGCTTGGCCGCGCTCCACGCCATGTAGATCTCGTCGGCCAAGCGGATGTCGACGTGCAAGGCTTGCCGCACCGAGCGCTTGGACATCCTCATCGCGCTCCCGTGAGAGGCACTGCCGTAAGGGTCGGGTCTGTCACCGGCGAGATCAGCAAGAGGCGCCCCTCCGTCGCGAACGTGTCCGTGACAGTCGTACGCCCGCACCCGTTACGCCGGCGTTGCCGTCAGCGGTCGCAGCGGGTGGAAGCCGCCGGCGGCGCCGGCCGGCGGCTTCCGGGCTCCACGTCATGGGAGCGGATCGACGGACCACCGAGGCCACCAGCCGGCGTTCCAAGCTCAGTCGGCGATGATCGCGAGGGCGGCGGCCCTCCCCCCACTGACCTCCGGCCCGGCCCCGCCCGTCCTCTGGTCCTGGTTGCCCGAGCCCGCTCGGGCGGCACGCTGTGCCGGACATGGACCCTGCGTTCGATGATGCATATGAGGTCCCCGTCGACGGCGGGTGGCTCACCGTCGCCCGTGCCGGGCCGCCGGTGGAGCAGGCCGGCGCGGTCGTGCTGGCGCTCCACGGGATCACCGCGTCGCACCTGGCCTGGGCGTCGGTTGCCCGGGAGCTCGCCGACACGTCGGTCTGCCTGCTGGCGCCCGACCTCCGTGGCCGGGGCCGCAGCGCCCACCTTCCCGGCCCCTACGGGCTGGCGGCCCACGTCGCCGACATGCGAGCGGTGCTCGACGATGCCGGCGTCGAACTCGCGGTCGTCGCCGGGCACTCGATGGGCGCCTACGTGGCGGCCGGCCTCGCGGCCGAGCAGCCCGGCCGCGTGTCCGCCCTCGTGCTGGTCGACGGCGGCCTGCCCTTGGCCCGTTCCGGCCGGCATGACCCCGAGGACATCCTGAGCGCCGGCCTCGGCTCGTCGCTCGCCCGTCTTGGCATCACGTTCGCCAAGAAGGACGACTACCTGCAGATGTGGCGCTTCCATCCCGCGTTCGCGGGACCGTGGGACGCCGACCTCGAGGCCTATCTCGCCTACGACCTGGTCGACGCGCACGACGACGAGCGCCCGGAGGCCGTCCGCTGCACCACCTCGGCGGCCGCGGTGCGGACGGACGGCATGGAGCTGCTGCTCGCCGAGCGGACGCGCGAGACCCTGTCGGCGGTGCAGGCGCCGGTGTCGCTCCTGCTGGCTGCGCACGGACTCCTCGACGACGACAACCACCTGATGGACCAGGCGTTGATCGACGAGTTCGTCGCAGCACGTCCCGACGCCGACGTCGAGACGGTTTCCGATGTCAACCACTACACGATCCTGCTCGGTCCCGGACCGGGCCCCGCCAGAGTGACGAACGCCCTCCGAGCCGCCCTCGGGTTGCTCAGCGAACAAGGACCCACATGACCGATACCCCGATGATCACTGCCGAGGCGCTCGTGAAGTCCTTCGGCTCGAACGTGGCCCTGGCCGGCGTCGACCTCGTCGTCGAGCGGGGAACCGTGCTCGGCCTCCTCGGCCGCAACGGCGCCGGCAAGACCACGCTGGTGCGGATCCTCGCGACCCTGCTGACGCCCGACGTCGGAACGGCGCGGATCGGCGGCGCCGACGTGGTGCGCGAGGCACAGACCGTGCGGTCGCGCATCGGGCTCGCCGGGCAGTTCGCCGCCGTCGACGAGACCCTCACCGGCCGTGAGAACCTCGAGCTCGTGGGACGCCTCTACGGCCTACGCCGGCAGCAGGCCCGTGCGCGGGCCAACGAGGTCCTCGAGCGCCTCACCCTCAGCACCGCCGCCGATCGCCTGGTGCTCACGTACTCGGGCGGCATGCGCCGCCGCCTGGACCTCGGGGCGAGCCTCGTCGGCCGGCCGATGGTCCTGATCATGGACGAGCCCACGACGGGCCTGGACCCCGGGACACGCCTGGAGCTGTGGCGGTTCCTGGACGAGCTGGTGCGGGAGGGAACGACCCTCCTGCTGACCACCCAGTACCTGGAGGAGGCCGATCGGCTGGCCGACTCGATCATCGTCGTCGACCACGGCCGGGTGATCGCCCGGGGCACCTCCGACGAGCTGAAGGCGCAGGTCGGCGGGGAGGTGGTCGACGTCGTCCCGGCGCAGGCGGCGCAGGTCGAGCCG
>JAWVGD010000385.1:0-2982 GCA_033855515.1 Baekduia sp. | reverse complement strand
GAGCCCGGCGGCCGTCGTCGCGAGCATGCCGACGATGAAAGCCGCCGAGGCGAAGAACGCCCGACCCCAAGAGCGGCGGTGCTGGAAGACCTGCTGGGCGCCGAGGCCGGCGAGGGCAAGCACCGGGAAGACAAGCCTCCACGTATGATCGCCGAAGCTCGTGATCATCCCGTTGCGCACCAGGTAGGTCGGGTAGGCCAGCGCGGCCACGAGCAGCAGCTCCGCCCACCCGAACCTGCGGGCCACGCGCCCTGCCCGCTGCGCCAGCGCCGGGCCGGCGCGCGCGGCGAGGAAGGTGGCGCCGTGGGTGACGAGCACGACGAACCCGAACAGGCCGACCAGCAGCGCGTACCAGTTGAGCAGGCTGAACAGCGGGCCGCGGAAGTAGCCGTCGGGGCCGAGCGGGACGCCGCGCACGACGTTGCCGAGCGCCACGCCGAACATGAACGCCAGCCCCGCGGAGGACAGCCAGAAGACCGTGTCGCACGCGATGCGCCAGAGCGGGTTGTCGCTCTGCTTGCGGAACTCGATGCCGAGCCCGCGACCGACGAGCAGCCACAGGATGATGATGAGGCCGAAGTAGAAGCCGCTGAAGGCCGCGGCGTAGGCCTTGGGGAATCCCAGGAACAAGACGCCCCCGGCGGCGATCAGCCACACCTCGTTGCCGTCCCAGACGGGACCGATAAGCCCGGTGGCCTCGGTCCGCTCCTCGTCGGTGCGCCCGAGGATCCGGTGCAGCGCGCCGACGCCGAGGTCGAAGCCGTCGAGCACGACGTAGACCGCGATCATGAACGCCAGCAGGCAGAACCAGACGGTGGTCATCTCACCGTCCCACCCGCGCAGGCTCGGGTTCGGCTCGCTGCGTCACCGGCGCGGCTGGCTCCTCGGGCCCGCTCGCGACGATGCGTGCCACGAGGAACACGTACAGGATCCCGATGAGCACGTAGAGCCCGCCGAAGCCGAGCAGGGTGAAGATGCCCGTGCCCGCCGGCACGGCCTTCTCCGGCGACGCTCCGGCGGCCGTTCGCTGCAGGCCCCAGACGATCCACGGCTGGCGGCCGGTCTCGGCCACCGTCCAGCCGGCGAGGTTCGCGATGTAGGTGAACGGGAACGCGAGCATGAGCGCCCAGAGCACCGGCCGCGCGGTGAACAGCATGCCCCGCCACAGCAGGACCACGCCGGTCAAGGCCAACAAGAACAGGATCGTGCCCAGCCCGATCATGATGTGGTAGGCGTAGTAGACGAGCGGCACCGAACTCGGCCAGCGGTCGGTCGGGATGTCGTTGAGCCCGGTGACGGTCGCGTTCCAGCGCCGCGAGGTCAGGAACGAGAGGACGTGCGGCATCTCGATGGAGGAGTCGAGCTTGCGCCGCGTGGTGTCGGGGTTGCCGATGATCGTCAGCGGGGCGCCCTTCTCGGTCGGGAACAGGCCCTCGGCCGCCGCGAAGCTCGACGGCTGGTAGCGGGCGACCTGGCGCGCATGCTGGTCGCCGGTCGGGAAGATCTGCAGGGTCGTGAAGATCAGCGCGCCGACAACGCCGACCGACAGGCAGATCCGCGAGAACGCGAGGTGCTGGCCCTGGAGCGCGTAGAACGCGCCGCCGGCCGCGAGCAGGAACGCGCCGGTGATCGCCGCGCCGCTCATGTTGTGCGCGTACTGCCAGCCGACCCAGGGATTGGTCAACAACCCCCAGAACGACTTCAGCTGCGCCCGGCCGCCCTCCATCGTGTACGCCACCGGATGCTGCATCCAGGCGTTGGTGGCGATGATGAAGAAGCCCGAGATCCAGGAACCGGCCCACACCATGAACGCCGAGAGCCAGTGCCACCGCGGCCGGGCGTGTCCATGGGCGGCGAGGAAGATGCCGATGAACACCGACTCGGCGAAGAAGGCGAACACGCCTTCCATCGCGAGCGTCTGACCGATCACGCCGCCCGCGAAGCTCGAGAACGCGGCCCAGTTCGTGCCGAACTGGAACTCCAGCGGGATGCCGGTGACGACGCCCACCCCGAAGTTGACGGCGAAGATCTTGGCCCAGAAATGCGCCGCCCGGTCGTAGGCCTCGCGCTCCTCGAGCGACTTCCGCAGCGGCGGCAAGCGCCGGCCCTCCCCTCCGAAGACCGACACCGTCACGAGCCAGAGCATGAACAGCGCCAGGCCCATCGTGAGGATCGGAAAGAGGTAGTGGAACATCACCGTCAGCGTGAACTGCCAACGGTCGACGGTGACGTGACTGCTCACGACGCCTGCGTTCGCATGGATCGACGTCCAGTCCGGATTGTTGGACCCCTTCCGGCTAACGCCCTAGGCCGAGGACGGTGGTGGGCAACGGCGCACATCGCCTCAGGCGGGTCGTCGGCCGCCGCCGGCCCGAGCTTCCGTTCGGCGGGATCGAGGTGACGCCTGAGCCGAAATCGTGGACAACGCCTCCGAGAGGCCTACTGCCCGAGACGACGACCATGGGTCCGCATCGCCTCCTCCCCCTCTCGCTCATCTCGCTGCTCGCCGCCACCACCCTCTCGGGCTGCGGTGGCGGCGGCGGGTCGACGGCGTCGACCAGCCACGCCGCGGTGACGGGTGCCCAGGCGCCCGCGAAGGCCGGCGCCGGCGACATCGAGGCGGAGTTCATCCAGGTGATCCACGATCGCTCACCCGCGGTCGTGCAGATCCGGACCAACGACGGGCTGGGGTCGGGGATCGCCTACGACGACAAGGGCGACATCGTCACCAACGCCCACGTGGTCGGCGCGAGCAAGACGTTCTCGGTCACGCTGGCGGCGGGCGACGCGCATCAGGCGAAGCTCATCGGGACGTTCGCGCCCGACGACCTCGCGGTCATTCGGCTCGACACCGGGACGATCGCCGCCGCGCCGTTCGCCGACTCCTCCAAGGCCGAGGTGGGTGAGCTCGTGCTGGCGATCGGCAACCCGCTCGGGCTGCGCTCGAGCGTGACCCAGGGCATCATCTCGTCGCTGGGGCGC
>JAWVGD010000384.1:0-13915 GCA_033855515.1 Baekduia sp. | reverse complement strand
TGGGACGCGCGGATCACCGCCGACGCGGCCTTCGGGCGCTACGTGCGCGAGGCCAGCGACTACGCCGGTGGCCGGCGCCTGGACCCGCGTCCGGCCGACCGCCGGAGCTGAACCGAGGGAACCTGGCCCTCTGGGCCGGTGTTCCCCTACGGCCGCGCGCCCTCGGCGGCCCCGGGCACGAGCCGCAGGAACACGCCGATGTGCCCGATGCGGCCGTAGCCGAGCCGGCCGTAGAGCTCCTTGGGCCAGTCGTCGTCGTCGGCGACGATGAACACCAGCGCGGGTCCGGCCGCGAGCGCTGCGCGCGTCGCGGCCGCCACGACCGCGCGGCCGTAGCCGCGACCGCGGTGCTCGGCCAGGCACACGACGTCCTCGACCTGCGCCTCGTCGCCGCGGACCCAGAGGCGGGCCCAGGCGGCGACCGCGCCGTCGTCGCCCAGGACCGCGAAGCGGCGCTCCTGCGCGCCCGCGGGCCCGTAGGTGCGGTGGTGCTCCAGCAGCTGGGCGCGCGTCGCGTCCGGGCGCCCGTAGGGGGTGCCGGGGTCGGTCAGCAGGTAGCGGTCGTTGGCGACGAGCACCGCCTCGGGGGCGACCTCGACGACCGCAACCCCGTCGACCGCCGCGGGCGCTGGGCCGGAGTGGGCGAGGTAGACGTGGACGCTCCCGCCGTAGCCCCGCGCCGGCAGCTCGTCGCGAAGGCGCCGGTGGGCCGCCTCCTCGAGCACGATGCGCCGGTGCGCGAGGCCGGCGTCGCCCAGCAGGCGCTCGGCGGCGGCGTCCAGCGTCGCGGCGTCGGCGCCGCCGGCGTCGTCGATCGCCCAGAGGGCGTTGCGCTCGTGGCACAGCGGCAGCGAGCCGTCCAGGAAGGCCTGGCCCCAGGAGGCGGTGATGACGCGGCCGCCGGCCGCGGCATGCATCGCGCGCTCGAAGGCGAGCGCGCGCTGCATGCGTGCGCCGGGCTCAGTCGTCGTCGGCGTCGCCGGAGTCGCCGGCATCGCCGGCGCGCTTGATGACGATCTGATCGGCCTCGATCGTCACCTCGATCTGGCGGTGGCCCGCCCAGTGCTCGGCGTAGGTGCCGTCGTCGGCGACCGCCGGGTCGAGCCACAGGCCGTAGCCCTCGTCGCCGTGCTCGAAGGTCGCCTCATAGGTCGAGGTCTTCTTCGTGCGGGCGCGGCCTCGGCCACCGCGGCGGCCGCGACGGCGCTTGGGCGCACCGTCCTCGTCCTCCTCGTCGGCGGACTCCTCGTCCTCACCGGCCTCGGCTCTGCGGGCGGCCTCGGCTTCGAGCTCGGCGGCGATCAGCGCGTCATCCTCGGCGCGCAGATCGATCTCGTCGTCGAAGTCGACACCCGGGGTCTCGACGGCCTCGCCGTCGGGGAGCAGATCGTTCTCCTTCTTGAAGGCTTCGATCTGCTGGACGGTGACCTCCAGCTGGTGCGCGACCCATGCGTCGGTGCGCCCCTGGCGCACCCACGTCCGGATCTGGTTCAGATGAGGGCGAAGCGATCGTCTAGCCATGCGAAGGGGGCCATCCTAGTCGACAGTCCGGGCGGTACGTCGGGCCGGTGCGTCAGGCTGGGGTCCGATGCCCGACCAGGAGGACGCGACTCCGCACAGGCTTTTGGTGCAAGGTTCGCCTTTCCACTACGTTCCCGCATTTTGAGGGTTTCGAGGCGCTTGCATGTGGGCAACGGCCCTGCGAGACTCGAACGGCCGGTGGCAGGGACGTTGGGAGGCGTTCAACCATGCTCGTACTGACACGAAAGTCCAACCAGAGCATCATGATCGGAGACGACATCGAGGTCTCGGTGTTGTCCATCATGGGCGAGAAGGTCCGGATCGGCATCCAGGCTCCTCGGGACATCCCGGTGTTCCGCAAGGAGGTCTACCTGGAGATCCAGCAAGAGCGCAACGGCGCCGTCGCCGCGGCCTCCACCGACCTCCGTGGTGAGGTCGACGAAGCACTGCGCAAGCTCGGCACCGCCGCCGAGTAGCCGTCGGGCCGGCCCGCGCGTCGCAGGGGTGCGCGCGCGAGCACGGCGCGGGCGAGGAAGGCCGTCGAGGCGCTCTTCGCAGGAGAACGTCGCCCGGTGGGCGACGCTCACCCCATGACGTAATACAGCGTCTCGAACATCGCGACCGTGACCAGGACGGCCGTGGCGACGAGGATCACGACGAGCAGGCCGAAGCGCATCGACCCGCGCTTGTGCGTGCGGGCGAGATGCCGCTTGCGAGCGCGCAGGGCAGCCTCGCGCTGCAGGCGCTCGGCCCGGTCGCGGTCCTGCTCCATCTCGTCGACGAACGCCCGTTCTAGCTGGGCGAGGCTCTGACGCATGCGCATCGGCTCCGACAAGCCTACCTTCCGCATGCGCTCCATAACCCCCGCCCCGCTCGGCGAGCCGCGGCGGCGAGCGCCGCGAACTCCCGGGCGTGGCGCGCGTTGGGGGCGATCGTGAGGGGGCGGGCGTACCCGTCGCGCACCAGCTCGGCGTTGACGAACAGCCCGTCGGAGGCGCGGTAGACGTAGGCCAGAAGGCGCCCGTAGCGGTCGCGCCGCTCGGCATCGGCGACCAGCCGGACGGCCTGGCCGGCGACCAGCCGCTTGTTCGCCGCCGAGGCCTTCTTGCCGTAGCACTGCACCGGCGTGCGCGGCTTGACGGTCTCGGGCGTGTCCATCCCGATGTAGCGCACGCGCTCCTGCGCGCCGCCGGCGGTCGCCACGAGGATCGTGTCGCCGTCGACGACCCGCACGACCCTCGCGGGCTGGTTCTCGGCCGGCGACGGGCCGGCCGAGCGGGCGTAGCCGTAGCCGGCGGCGAGGAGGACGACGAGGATCCAGGGGAGGGTGCGGCGCATGGGGGCGACGGACCCTAGGCGCGCCCGCAGGCGCCACGCAGCCGGCGTTGCAGAACCGGCGCGAAGCCGCGTGCGCTCCGACGCAGAAGGGCCGGCATGCGCCGGCCCTTCATCACCACCGCTGGTGCGCGACGCCCGCGTCGCGCGATCGGCGCTCGGGGAACGCTGGCACAGAGGGCCAGGGTCCCTGCGGGTGTTCGCCCGGAGGGCGAAACCCGCGGCCCGTTAGGGACCCGAGCTCCTAGGCGACCGACGCGCCCTGCTCGGCCTCGTCGTAGACCTTGATGAAGCGCAGGTAGTTGTCGGCGATCTTGCTCGCCGCGTCCTCGCGCTCGAGCGAGCTGTCGAGGAAGGCCTTCAGCGCGTCCCACCAGATCGAGCGCCCGATCGCGAAGCCGATGAAGCCCTCGACCGGCGCCGCGGCGCGCAGCCACTGGTCGACCTTCGCGTCCGACGCGCCACGACCCAGCAGCACGCACACGACGTTGTCGCGGCCCTCGCCCTTGCGGGTCTGCTGGGCCAGCCTCTCCGCGTCGGCGCGCTCGTCGACGCCCTCGATCTTCCAGATGTCGACCTCGATGCCGAAGTCCTGGATCGCCTCGATCGCCTTGCGCATCAGCTCAGGACGAAGCTCGGCGTCGTAGCGGTCGGTGTCGCCGCCGACGGACTCCAGCTGCGCCGGCTCGGCCGGGACGAGCAGCTCGAAGAGGAACTTGCGGTCGTTGTCGTGCAACCAGTCGGCGAGCACCTTGAGCTTGCCGAGCTGTACCTCGTTCTCCTGCGCGTCGTGGTCCGGGTTGTACCGGACCAGGACCTTGGAGAAGTCCGGGCCGAACTTGAGGATGTGCTCGCCGAAGTCGTCGCCGTACTCGAAGTCGAACATGTCCTGGCCGGACTTCTCGACCGGCATCGCGAGCTTCAGGCCGGCCGCCTTCGCGTCCGCCGGGATGTTCTTGGGCGTGCCGAACTGCTCGTCGACGAGGACCCCCATGGTGTCGGGGTGGACGTCGCTCTTCTCCGTCGCCTTCACCATGCCCTCGTAGATCAGGTGCTTGGCGTCGGAGATCGTCGCGGTCTGCTCCGGGGTCGGGTCTCCCTGGATCCCGAACATCTTCTTCTGGAACGACCCGCGATGGTCGAACGCGAGGATGTACAGCTTGCCGTCGTAGCCCAGTGGCATGAGAACTCCCTGTGACGTGGTCATGAGTGATCGTACCCGGGGTAGGGTCCCCGCCGTGGATCACGCTTTCATCGGTCCGAGCTACACGATCGGCATCGAAGAGGAGCTGATGATCGTCGACGGGGACTCCTACGAGCTCGTCAACGCCATCGAGTCCCTCCTCGAAGATGCCCCGGACGGCGAGATCAAGCCCGAGCTTATGGAATCGGTGCTCGAGATCGCCACCAAACCGGCCGCCAACACCGCCGAAGCGGGTGTCCAGCTGCGCGCGTTGCGCCGCCGCGTGCGCGAGATCGCCGGCCAGCGTGGCCTCACCATCGGCTCGGCGGGCACCCACCCGTTCGCGCTCTGGGAGGACCAGCGCATCGCCTCGCGGCTGCGCTATCGCGAGCTCGTCGCGGCGCTGCGCTTCGTCGCGCGCCAGGAGCTGATCTTCGGGCTGCACGTCCACGTGGGCCTCGACGACCCCGACAAGGCGATCCACGTGGCCAACGGGATGCGCGTGCACCTGCCGGTGCTGCTGGCGCTGAGCGCCAACTCGCCGTACTGGCGCGGCGACGCGACCGGGATGGCCTCGACGCGCCTGCCGATCTTCCGCGCGTTCCCGCGCGTCGGCGTCCCGCCGTCCTACCGCGACTGGGCCGACTACGAGCGCCAGATCGAGTTCATGGTCTCCAGCGGCGTCATGGAGGACTACACCTACCTCTGGTACGACGTCCGGCCCCACCCGAAGCTCGGGACCGTCGAGATCCGCGCCTGCGACGCCCAGACGCGCGTCGAGCACACGCTCGCGCTCGCGGCGCTCATCCAGGCGATGGTCAAGGAGCTGGCCGAGCACTTCGACGCCGGCGAGCACCTCGGCGAGTACCCGTGGCAGATGCTCGACGAGAACCGCTGGCTGGCCGCGCGCCACGGCCTCGGCGGCGAGCT
Source organism: Baekduia sp. (assembly GCA_033855515.1). Lineage (GTDB taxonomy): Bacteria > Actinomycetota > Thermoleophilia > Solirubrobacterales > Solirubrobacteraceae > Baekduia. The sequence continues at coordinate 8,946 of JAWVGD010000384.1, read as the reverse complement.
CGTGGACCTTCCGTCCAACCAGCGCGTCCCGACGCGTGAGCTCGCCCGCCGGCTGGTCGACCGCCTGCGGGGCCACGCCGAGGACCTCGGCTCGGGCGCCGAGCTGGACGGCATCGAGGACCTCCTGCAACGCGGCAACGGCGCGTCGCGCCAGATCGTCGTCTACGAGGCCAACCACGACCTGCGCGAGGTCATGGCCGAGATCGTCGCCGCCACGGCGGGCGACGGCGAGTCCTAGGCGAAGCCTCGCCCGCGGGCAAACGCGGCGCGCGCGACGCGCTGGCGCACGGCGAAGATGAGGCGGTCGACGGTGCCCGCGACGCCGTCGTCGAGGTCGGTGAAGGCCACCGCCGTCCCCGTGGCGAGGCGTCGCACCACGCGCGCGCGGCAGACCACCGGCTGGGGCAGCCCCGGGACCGACAGCTCGATGGCGTGCAGCGTCCCCGGCGCCGCGACGTGCCCGGCCAGGCCGGCCCCGCCGGCGCTGACGTCGACCGTCATCAGCAGCGCCGGCGGCCCCACGGGTGCGCCGTCGGGCGCCAGCGGCGTGACGGTCGCGGGGAAGTCGGCCCTCAGCCGCGGCCGCAGGCGCAGCGGGGCGACGCCAACTGCATCGGTCACCCAGAAGCGCACCGTGCCCGGGATCGGACCGGTGTCGGCCATCCCCGAGAGCAGGATCGGGTGGCGGGCGGTCTCGAAGCTGAGCGTCGCCCGGCCCGGCAGCGCCAGGCGGGCCGCGGTCTCCGGGCGCTCGGGCTCGAGCACGGCCTCGGGTCCGTCGACCGCCACGGCGCGGCACGTGAGACCCGCGTCGGCGACGTCCAAACGCGCGATCTGGAAGTCCTTGAGACGTCGCACGTCCCCATCATCGGTCCCGGGTATCACGACTGGAGTCGCGGGGGCCTAGAATCGGAATCCAGATGGCCGGGACGCCCGACCTGTTCGTTGTCTGCAAGAAGTGCGGGTCTGAGGTCAGCCCGTACATCACCGAGTGCCCGTACTGCGGGACCCGGCTGCGCAAGCGAGCCCCAAAGATCGACCGCCGCGCCGGCGAGGCCGCGCCGCGCGCGTCGCGCCGCATGCCGCGGCCCATGCTGTCGCCGTTGCGCACCAACGAGATCCCGGGGATCCGGGGCGACGCCTTCGGCCGGCCGAACGTCACGATCGCGATCCTGCTGCTGTCGCTGGTCGGCTTCGTGGTGTTGCAGGTCGTCGCCCGCGCCGATGTCGGCCTGGCGAACCTCAACGCCAACGTCTGGCGCCTGGCGATCATCCCGTTCCTCTATCCCAACGGCTGGTACCAGCTGGCCGTGCTGCTGCCGCTGGGGATCTTCGGCTGGCGGCTGGAGCTGCGACACGGGCCCCTGCTCGTGCTCGCGCTGTTCCTGGCCTGCGGCGCCGGCGGCAACGCGATCGCCGCGGCGGTCGGCAGCCACGACGCGATCTTCGGCGCGCCGGGCGCCGCGATGGGCATGCTCGCGGCCTGGGCGCTGCCCGACCTCGTGCGGCTGCGCCGCGGGGTCGAGCACGACGGCGACCTGATCGGCGTGGCCGTCCTGTTCGTCGTCGTCGCCGCGATGCCGCTCGTCACGCCCTTCGCCAACCCCGTCGCGACGTACTCCGGGCTCCTGCTCGGCGCTCTGGCGGGGCTCATGCTGCTCCGCGGCACCGACGCCACCCGGTAGCGACCCGTGGGCGGCTAGGCTGACTGCCAGTGTCCGCCCGACGCTTCACCGCCGAGCAGGTCGACGCCGCCGTCGCGGCCTTGACCGACGACGCAGAGCGCTTCGTCCATGCGCAGGAGATCGTCACCCATGCGGCCCCCGGGCTGCAACGGGTGATGAACGAGGCGCTGGAGTCCGGCGGCTGGTTCGGCCAGGCGCACGAGGCGCAGCTGGCCGCGGTCGCCGAGGCGCCCGAGGGTGCCGAGCGCCTCTCGGCGCTGCGCACGCTGATCGCCGAGGAGACGCGCCTGAGCATGCTCGTCGGCGTGGCCGTGGGCCTGGAGCTGGCACGTGAGCTGTACGACGACCAAGAGGAGACGACCTAGATGCAGATCCGCTGGCTGGGCCATGCCGCCTTCGCGCTGGAGCACGACGGCAAGACCGTGCTCGTCGACCCGTTCCTGACGGGCAACCCGACGGCCGCGGTGACCGCCGACGAGGTCGCGGCCGACGCGATCTTCCTCACCCACGGCCACAGCGACCACCTCGGCGACACCGTCGACATCGCCAAGCGCACCGGCGCGACGGTCGTCGCGATCGTCGAGCTGGCCGGCGAGCTGACCGAGGCGGGCGTCGAGAACGTCTACGACCCCAACATCGGCGGCACCGTCGATCTCGGCTGGGTCTCGGTCCGCCTGACGCCGGCGTGGCACACCTCCACGACGCCGGGCGGCACCGTCAACACGCCTGCCGGCCTGGTCATCGAGATGGGCGACAAGCGCCTCTACTTCGCCGGGGACACGGGCCTGTTCAGCGATCTCGCGCTCCCGTCCAAGCGCGGCCACATCGACCTGGCGGTGCTCCCGATCGGCGGCCACTACACGATGGACCGCTTCGACGCGGTCGCCGCGGCCGATCTGGTCAAGGCCGATCAGATCATCCCGTGCCACTACGGGACGTTCCCCCCGATCGAGACCGACGCCGAGGCGTTCAAGACCGACGTGCAGAACGCCGGCTACGCTCAGGTCGTCGTCCTGGAGCCCGGCGGCACGCACGAGCTATGACCACGGCGATCGTCCTGATCGAGGCCGAGCGCGACGCGCTCTCGACGCTCGGCGGCACGCTGGCGGGCATCGACGGGGTGGCCGAGGCCTATTCGGTCACCGGTGAGTGGGACTTCGTGGCGATCGTCCGCGTCAACCGCCACGAGGAGCTCACCGACGTCATCCGCGCCGAGCTGGTGCAGCTGCCCGGCGTGAGCCGGACCCAGACCATGGTCGCGTTCGAGGTGTTCTCCGAGCACGACCTCGACGCGATGTTCTCGATCGGCCAGTGAGGCGCCGCGCCGGGCTCCTGGCGGCGCTGGCCCTCGCCGGCGCCGTCGTCGCCGCCGGGTGCGGCGACAACAGCCGGCGCACGGCGACGGTCGTGCAGTCGCCGACCACCGGCGCCCCGCCCGCCACGGGGCCGGACGCGACGATCCCGACGACGGCCACGCCGACGACCCCGGCGCAGACCACCACGGCGCCGCAGGCCGACACCGGCGGCACTTCGGCCGGGACGAACCCGACGGCCACCACCGGCGTCCCGACGGGCGGCACGCAGGCCCCCGCCGACAACGGCGGCACGCCCGCCGGCGGCGAGCAGGCGCCGGGCGGCGCCGGCGACGAGGACGGCCAGCACGTCCTGGCGGCGTTCACCGTGGCGGGGGCCACGATCACGCCCACGCAGATCACGCTGCCGGCCTTCCTGGCCGTCGACATCGCGGTGACCGCCAAGGGCGGGGCGCAGAAGGTGACGATCGCCGCGCCCGGTGCCAAGCCGATCGACGTCGGCGCGGACGCCACCGGCCACGAGCGCCTCGCCGGGCTCAAGCCGGGCGACTACACGGTGACCACCGGCAGCGGGGCGAAGGCGACGCTGCATGTCGTCAGCGGCGGCGCTCCCGGTCCCTGAACGGCCGCCCGCCACGCCACGTAGGATCCCGGGCGGGTCGTCCCTGCCGTCCTGCCGAAGGAAGAAGTCGAGTTGTCTGACGCAGCAGCAAGCGCCCATGCCGGCACCTCCGACTCGATCGCCGAGCGACCCTCGGCGGCGTCCATCGCCTTCCACGGCGTCACCAAGCGCTACCCGGGCCGGGGCAGCGAGGCGGCGGTCGCCGACCTGACCCTCGAGGTCGAGGCCGGCGAGATCTGCATCCTCATCGGCCCATCGGGCAGCGGCAAGACGACCGCGATGAAGATGGTCAACCGCCTGCTGGACATCACCGAGGGCGACATCACCATCGACGGGGCCAGCGTCCAGCAGATGGACGTCACCGAGCTGCGGCGCGGCATCGGCTACGTCTTCCAGCAGATCGGGTTGTTCCCGCACATGACCGTCGAGGACAACGTCGGCAGCGTCCCGCGGCTGCTGCGCTGGGACAAGGCGCGCATCCGCGCGCGCTCCCGGGAGCTGCTGGAGCTCGTGGGCCTCGACCCCGACAACGACGCCACCCGCTACCCGGCGGAGTTCTCCGGCGGCCAGCGCCAGCGCATCGGCGTCGCGCGCGCCATGGCGGCCGACCAGCCGATCATGCTCATGGACGAGCCGTTCGGCGCGCTGGACCCGATCACGCGCGACCGTCTCCAGCAGGACTTCCTGCGCCTGCACCGCGAGCTGCGAAAGACCGTCGTCTTCGTCACCCACGACATGGACGAGGCCATCAAGATGGGCGACCGCATCGCGATCCTGCGCGACGGCCACCTCGTCCAGCACGACACGCCCGACCGGATCCTGGCCGAGCCGGCCGACGACTTCGTCGCGAGCTTCGTCGGCGTCGACCGGGGGCTCAAGCGCCTGCTGGTGTGGAAGCTCTCCGACGTCGAGCTCGACCCGCCGCCGCACGGCCGGGACGGCAGCGGCGGCCGCGGCGCGCCGGTGCTGCCGGGCAGCTCGAGCCTGCACGACGCGCTGTCGGTGATGCTCACCTCAGGCCACACGCACGTGCTGGTCCAAGACTCCGACGGGCACACGACCGGCGCGGTCGGCATGGACGCGGTGACCCGCCTGGTCGGGCCCGACGGGGCGGAGGCGCTGAGGCGATGAACGCGACCCTGCTGCTGGCCGCCGACGGCCCGGTCATCCCGACGTTCCAGCGCGGCAGCGACTGCGTGCGCAACAACGGCCAGTTCTGCTGGGGCTGGTTCGCCGACAACTTCGGCCACGTCTTCTGGCCGCGGATGGTCGAGCACGTCGAGCTGACGGCGATCGCGCTCGGCATCGGCTTCGTCCTCGCCTTCGCCGCGGCGCTGCTGACCTACCGCCTCAACTGGCTCGAGACGCCGTTCGGGCTGTTTGCGGCGTTCCTGTACACCATCCCGAGCCTCGCGCTGTTCCAGCTGCTGGTGCCGGTGACCGGCCTCTCGCGGCTCACCGCCGAGATCGGCCTCGTGTCCTACACGTTGCTCATCCTGTACCGCAACACGGTCATCGGGCTGCGCGGGGTGCCCGACGACGCCCGCGAGGCGGCGCGCGCGATGGGCTACACCGGCAGGCAGGTGCTGTGGCGCGTCGACCTGCCGCTGGCCCTGCCGGCGATCGTCGCGGGCATCCGGATCGCCACCGTGACGACGATCAGCCTCACGACCGTCGCCGCGTTCATCGGCGTCGGCGGCCTCGGGCAGCCGATCTTCAACGCGATCCACGACGGCTTCAAGACGCAGTTCATCGCGGCCGGCGCGCTGGCCGTGCTCCTGGCGCTCGTCGCCGACGCGCTGCTGTTCGGCGCCCAGCGGCTGCTCACCCCGTGGACCCGGATCCGGAGGGCCTGATGCACACGTTCTCCGACGCCCTGACGTTCATCGGCGACCATCCGCACCTGCTCTGGAGCAAGACGCTGGAGCACCTCTGGATCTCGGCCGCGTCGATCGCGGTGGCGATGCTCCTGGCGATCCCGCTCGGCGTGTGGCTCGGCCACGTCCATCGCGGCGCGCTGGTGGCGATCAACGCCTCCAACATCGGCCGCGCGCTGCCGAGCCTCGCCGTCATCTCGATCGGCATCGGGATCCTCGGCATCGGCTTCGCCAACGTGCTGGTGGCCATGGTGATCCTGGCGGCGCCGATCATGCTCACCAACGCCTACGTCGCCGTCGACCAGGTCGACGAGGACGCCGTCGCGGCGGCCCGCGCCATGGGCATGCGCGGCCATCAGATCCTGCTGCGCGTCGAGCTGCCGCTGGCGTGGCCGCTGATCTTCGCCGGGATCCGCACGGCGAGCGTCTACGTCGTGGCGACCGCGACGCTGGCGGCGATCGCCGGCGGCGGCGGGCTGGGCGACATCATCGTCAACCAGGCCTCCTACGGTGTGGCGGGCGTCGTCGCGGGCGCGCTGGCGGTCGCGGCCCTGGCGTTCCTGGTCGAGGGGGCCTTCGCGCTGTTGCAGCGTGCGCTGACCCCTCGGGGCGTCAAGATCCAGCGCTCGCGACGGCCGCACGAGCTGCTGGCTGAAACGAGCTGAACGAACCACCTTGTCCACCGGGTCGCAGTGCACGCACACAACACGAGGAGCACGTACATCATGAAGCACCGGTTGCGGCGCGGCGCCCTTGCGGCGATCGTGGCACCCACACTGGCGGTGGGCCTCGGGGCCTGCGGCAGCAACAACGACAAGTCGTCGGGCGGCTCAGGCGCCGCGACGACGGCGGCCGCCGCGGCGGCGCCCGCGGCCCAGCCCGGCAAGGGCAAGCCCGCCGTCGTCCTGGGCACGAAGGACTTCACCGAGGAGTTCGTGCTCGGCGAGCTCTACAAGCAGGCCCTGGAGGCCAAGGGCTACACGGTCAACCTGAAGAAGAACATCGGCTCGACCGAGATCATCGACAAGGCCCTGACCTCCAACCAGATCGACGCCTACCCGGAGTACGTCGGCGTCTCGCTGGCCACCGTCGCGGGCAAGGACATCAAGGCCACCAGCGCCAAGCAGACCTACGACCTGGCCAAGCAGTTCTACGAGGGCCGCGGGCAGACGCTGAGCGCCGCGACGCCGTTCGCCGACGTCGACGCCGTGGCCACCAAGAAGGCGTTCGCCACCCAGCACAACCTGAAGTCGGTGGCCGACCTCAAAGGCGCGGGCACGGTCAAGATCGCCGGCGGCCCGGAGTTCAAGAGCCGCTACCAAGGGCTGCGCGGCCTGCAGTCCCAGTACGGCCTCAACAACCTCAAGTTCAAGCAGGTCGCCCAGGGCGTGCAGTACCAGGCGCTGGACTCCGGCGCGGCGCAGGCCTCCAACGTCTTCTCGACCGACGCCCAGCTGGCCAGCGGCAAGTACACCGTGTTGACCGATCCGAAGGGGATCTTCGGCTACCAGAACGTGGCGCTGGTGATCGACAAGGCCAAGCTCGCCAAGCTCGGCGGCCAGCAGTTCCTCGACGTCGTCGACGGCGTCAGCAAGCTGCTGACCAACGACGCGATGATCGCCATGAACAAGGCGGTCGCGACCGACAAGCAGGACGAGGCGTCGGTCGCCGCGGCCTTCCTGAAGGCCAACGGGGGCTAGCCGGGTGTGTGCGGCGGGGTCGGGACGCCGGGCGGCTCCGACCCCGTCGACGCGCGCGCCATCAGCTGCGGGGCGATGACCTCGCGCAGCGTGGCCTGGGGGCCGTCGGCGGCCATGGCCGTCAGCAGGAAGCCGGTCGCCAGCTCGGCCGCGCGCTCGACGTCCCAGAACGTCGACGTCAGCGGCGGGGCCAGCAGGCGCGAGATCGGGTGGTCGCCGAAGCCGGCGACCGCGACGTCGTCGGGGATCGACAGCCCGAGCTCGGCGCACGCGACGTACACGCCGTAGGCGATCGACTCCGACAGGCAGAACACGGCGCTCGGCCGCGGCTCGCCGGACAGCAGCTCCAGCGCCAGCGGGCGCGAGCCGTCCAGCGAGTACGCGCAGGCGACCAGGTCGCACTCCATGCCCAGCGCCGCCGCGCGGGCCGCGACGACGCGCTCGGCCTGGCGGCCGGGGGAGGTGGCCAGCGCCCACGAGAGGACCGTGACGCGCCGGTGACCCAGGGCGCGCAGGTGGCGCAGCGTCTCGGCCACGCCGCCCTGGTTGTCGAAGACGACCTCGCCCGCGGGCGCGACCCCGGGCAGCGCGTCGCCGATCGTGACGGTCGCGATCTGCTGGGCGATCGACGCCCACCCGTTGCTGCTGGGGCCGATCGGGACCACGACCAGGCCGTCGGCGCGCTGGTCGACGAGGCGCTGGGCCAGCTCCAGCTCGCGGCCGGGCTCGCCGTCGGCGTCGGCGACCAGCGTGCTGCGACCGGCGCCGTAGAGCGCGCGCTGCACCGCGCGGACGAGCTCCTGGTTCCAGAAGTCCGCGAGGCTGCCGATCAGCAGGCCCACGACGCCGGTCTCGCCGCCGGCCAGGGCGCGCGCGATCGGATCGGCCTCGTAGCCCAGCTCCTCGGCGGCCCGGCGCACCCGCTCCTCGGTCTCGGCCGAGACCTGCAGGCCACGCAGCGCGTAGCTGACCGCAGCGGGGGACAGGCCCGTGTGCTCAGCCAGTTGACGGATCGTCGTGCGCTGCCTGGGTCGCTCGGACACCGCGGCAGAGCGTACCGCCTTGGCCCGCCGGTCCCTTGACAACCGGGCGCGAAGATGGCATACCCTGAACCGGTTCACTGAACCGGTTCAGTGAACCGCAAAACTCCCTCATGAAGCCGCCGTCGATCGACCTTCACCAGCACCACAGGCCCGAGCCGCTGCTCGCGGCGCTCAGCCGCCGGACCGAGCCGCCGATGCTCGTCCGCCGCGGCGAGGGCTGGCACGTCCGGACCCCCGGCGAGCCCGACGTGCCCGTCGTCCTCGCCGACCACGACCCGGACGCGCGGCTCGCGCTGCTGGCGCGGCACGGCGTCGACCAGGCCGTCATCGCGCCGTCGGTGCCCTTGGGGATCGAGGCGCTGGACGCCGACGCGGCCGCCCAGCTGCTGGCGGCCTACCACGAGGGCGCGGCCGCCCTGCCGTCCGGCCTGCGCGCCTGGGCCGCGGTCGGCCTCGCCGAGCCGGACCCCGCCGGCCTCGCGCGCCTGCTCGACGGCGGCTTCGCCGGCGCCTGCGTGGCCGCCGACGCGCTGAGCGGCCCTGAGGGGTACGACCACCTCGGTCCGGTCCTGCGCGTGCTCGAGGAGCGCGGCGCGCCGTTGTTCGTGCACCCCGGGCCGTCGCCGCGGACGCTCGCGGCCGGCGACGGCGCGGTCGGCGCCGAGCGGCCGTCGTGGTGGCCGGCGGTCACCACCTACATCGCCTC
>JAWVGD010000383.1:0-2531 GCA_033855515.1 Baekduia sp. | reverse complement strand
CATGATGGGCGCGCCGACCGTGATGATCGAGAAGCTGCCGAGCGGTCGCGAGGTCGAGCTGGCGTTCCGCAAGCTCGAGCGCTACCTCGGCCGGCGGGCGACGCACACCATGCCGATCGAGATCGGGGGGCTGAACTCCGTCATCCCGATCTGCCTCGCCGCGCGCCTGCAGCTGCCGCTGATCGACGCCGACATGATGGGACGTGCCTTCCCGGAGCTGCAGATGTGTATGCCGACGCTCTACGGCGTCTCGGCCGCACCGATGTCGGTGGCCGACGACAAGGGCAACGCGTCGATCATCGACTCCATCGACAACCGCTGGACCGAGCGGCTCGCGCGCTCGCACACCATCGACATGGGTTGCGCCGCCCTGATCGGGCTGTATCCGCTGACGGCCGGCCGGTTCAGGGACTGCACCATCGCCGGCTCGCTCCGGCTGGCCGAGGAGCTGGGGCGGCTGGTGCGTGAGACACGCGACGGGCACGGCGATCCGATCCGCGCCGTCCTCGATCGCCTCGACGGGTTCCGGTTGTTCAGCGGCAAGGTCGTCGACGTCCACCGCCGTACCGAGGCGGGCTTCGCCCGTGCGGAGGTCAAGATCGAGGGCCTCGGCGCCGACGCGGGATCGACGGTCGCGCTGCAGACCCAGAACGAGCATCTCGTCGCCCAGCGCGACGGGCGTGTCGTGGCCTCCGTGCCGGACCTGATCATCGTGCTGGACTCCGAGACCGGCCAGCCGATCACGACCGAGGACCTGCGCTACGGCTTCCGTGTCACGGTCGTCGCCGTGCCCTGTGACCCGCGGTGGCGGACCGAGGCCGGGCTGGAGCTCGTCGGACCGCGCTACTTCGGCTACGACTTCGACTTCGTGCCGATCGAGGAGCTCGCAGCGGACGTCGTGGGATGAGCACCGCGCCGAGCACGTGGTCGTCGGCCGAGGCGGCCCTGCGCTTCGCGTGTGACGCGGTGGACGACGGGACGCTGACCGTCGAGGAGGCGCTGCTGACCGTCGACGCCGCGTCGCTCGAGCGCCTCCTGCACCAGACGCTGGAGCCCGACGTCCCGTTCGAGGCGCTCGTCCGCGGCGCGGGCGCCTCGCCCGGAGCCGCGAAGGGTGCCGTGGTCTTCACGGCGCCCGACGCGGTCGCCGCCGCGGAGGAGGGCCGGGACGTCATCCTGATGCGCCCGTTCGCCGCGGCCGACGACGTCCCGGGCTTCGCCGCGGCGCGCGGGATCGTGACGTCGGAGGGCAGCAGGTCCTGCCATGCGGCGCTGGTGGCGCGCGGGATGGGGCGTGCCTGGGTGTGCGGCGCCGGCGAGCTCGAGATCGACGTCGAGGCGCGGGTGGCGCGCGTCGGTGATCGCGAGGTCGCCGAGGGCGATCACGTCACGATCGACGGCAGCGCCGGAGTCGTGACGCTCGCCGACGTGCCGCTGATCGCGCCGAGCATGTCCGACGCCTTCCGGCGGGTGCTGGCCTGGGCCGACGAGCACCGGCGGCTCGACGTGCGTGCCAACGCCGACATGCCGCAGGACGCCCGGCGCGCCCGGGAGCTCGGGGCGGTCGGCATTGGCCTCTGCCGCACCGAGCACATGTTCATGGCGTCGGACCGCCTCCCGCGGATGCGCGCGATGATCCTGGCCGACGGCGACGAGGCTCGGCATGCCGCGCTCGACGAGCTCTTGCCGATGCAGCAGGCGGACTTCGAAGGCCTGTTCGCGGCGATGGACGGGCTGCCGGTCACCATCCGGCTGCTCGACCCGCCGCTGCACGAGTTCCTTCCGCACGGCGAGGAGGTCCCGCCCCGCCTGCGCGAGGCCAACCCGATGCTGGGAACGCGAGGCATCCGCCTGGGCCTGCTGCATCCGGAGATCTACGAGATGCAGGTCGAAGCGATCTTCCGTGCCGCCGTGGCCGTTGGCCGACGCGACGGCGTGTCGCCGCTCGTCGAGATCATGGTCCCGCTCGTCGTCTATGCGGGCGAGCTGGAGCGGGCGCGCGTCCTGGTCACCAGCGTTGCGAAGCGTCACGGCCTGCGCGAGCACGTCGACTACGCGATCGGCGCGACCGTCGAGCTGCCGCATTCGTGCCTGGTCGCCGATCGCATCGCCGAGCGTGCGGCGTTCCTGTCGTTCGGAACCAACGACCTGACGCAGACCGCGATGGGGTTCTCGCGTGATGACGCCGAGGCGCGCTTCCTGCCGTTGTACCTCAAGGAGGGGATCATCGCCCAGTCCCCGTTCGAGACCATCGACTTGCGCGGGGTCGGGCGCCTCATCCGTGTCGCCGTCGACCAGGCCCGCGCCGTCCGGCCGGCGGTCAGGCTCGGGGTGTGCGGTGAGCACGGCGGCGATCCCGACTCGATCTCGTTCTTTCACGCCGCAGGCCTGGACTACGTCTCCTGCTCACCGTTTCGCGTGCCGATCGCGCGCGTCGCCGCCGCCCAGGCGGCCATTCGGGAGCGGGAGACGTGAGCGCCGATCCGGTGCAGGACCCGCCGGCGGGCGCGGGCGATGCCGATGGGCACTTG
>JAWVGD010000382.1:0-2945 GCA_033855515.1 Baekduia sp. | reverse complement strand
CATGCGCGAAGCCAAGTTGGTGGAGACCGAGTCGGGACTGGTGCCAGAGGGGGAGGGGTGGTTCGTCGTCAACGCGCGCGACGCCGCGTGGGCGACGCTTCCGCGCGGCGGAACCTGGGTCGCCTTCGAGGCCGCGGGCGTGCCGAACCAGATCGGCGCCGGCCTGCACGTCCTGCCGCCCGGCGAGTCGACGGGCTTCTATCACCGGGAGGGCAATCAGGAGGGCTTCCTGGTGCTGGAGGGCGAGTGCCTGGTGGTGGTCGAGGGCGAGGAGCGGATCTTGCGCCAGTGGGACTTCTTCCACTGCCCGCCGGAGACCGGCCACATCATGATCGGCGGCTCGGAGCAGCCGTGCGTGCTGTTCACGTTCGGCAACCGCCTCGAGGACGCGCAGACCCGCTACGAGGTCGAGCCGGCGGCGGCCAAGCACGGCGCGTCGGTGGCCAAGGCGACCGGCTCGTCGCTCGAGGCCTACGGGCCGCGGGAGTTCTCGCCCGCGCCGTCGCCGTGGCCGCCCGCCTAGCCCTTCTAGGTCGTCACGCGTCTCTCGGGACCGGTGCGATCCCGAGCTCGGTCAGCTTGCGGTCGAAGGCCACGATGCTGCTGGTGTCGGCGTAGAAGTCCTCTTGGTCGACGACCTTGCCCCACCTCGTGCGCATCACGAGCACGGTGCGGTTCTCGTAGAGCCGCGTTCCGTCGGGCGCGTCGGCGTGGTCGTCGAAGCGGACCATCATCGTCAGCGCCCACGGCGGCCCGCTGATCGCGATCTGCTTGATCTCGCCCTGGATCCGTGCGGCGGTGAAGTTCTGCAGGAAGCGGTCGATGCCGGCCTTGCCGACCCAGTCGCCGGCCCACCGGTGGTCGCCGTCGTTGAAGCGCAGGATCGCGTCGTCGGCGTAGGCGTTGAGGAGCGTTGAGTGGTCTCCATCGTTGAGCTTCTTGACGTCCCGGCCGAACTTGGCGAGCAGCAGCTGTGGAACCAGCGCACGGGCGCCGAGCGCGATGGCGGCGCCGGTCAACATCCCCTTGCCGGACATTCGAACTCCTTTGAGTAGATCGCTCTGGTTCGGCAGCGTATCGATGCCTACCCGTTGCCCTGCGCCAGCTCGGCGACGGGCTGCCACTCGCGCCACGTCGCCAGGCGCGACTCATAGTCCTTCTCGGCGATGCCGAGCGGGGCGCTGCCCAGGAACGCGCGCAGCGGTGGCTCCTCGGCGTCGACGATCCGCAGGACCGCCTCGGCCGAGGCGGTGGGATCGCCGGGGGTCGCGCCGGCGCGCCGCTGCTGCGAGACCTCGTGCACCGGCTGGTAGGCCTCGAGCGGTTCGGCATGCCGGGCCGACGCTCCGCCCCAGTCGGTCGAGAAGCCGCCCGGCTCGATCAGCGTCACGTGGATGCCGAAGCCGGCGACCTCCTGGGCCAGCGCCTGGCTGAACCCCTCCAGCCCCCACTTGGAGGCGTGGTACATCCCGATGCCCCCGAACGCCGAGATGCCGCCGATCGACGAGACCTGCAGGATGTGTCCGCTGCCCTGCTCGCGCAGGAACGGCAGCGCCGCCTGCGTCACCCACAACGCGCCGAAGAGGTTCGTCTCGATCTGGTCGCGGGCCTCCTGCTCGCTGAGCTCCTCGACCATCCCGAACTGGCCGTAGCCCGCGTTGTTGACCACGACGTCGAGTTGCCCGAAGTGCTCGTGCGCCTGCGCGACCGCCGCGAACGCCGCGTCGCGATCGGTGACGTCCAGCGCCAGCGGCAGCAGCGCGTCGCCGTGCTCGGCGACCAGATCGTCAAGCGTGCCGGGATCCCGCGCCGTCCCGGCGACGCGGTCGCCGCGCTGCAACGCCGCGGCGGCCCACTCGCGGCCGAAGCCGCGCGACGTCCCGGTGATGAACCATGTCTTGATCGCCATGGCGCCCAGGCTACCCATGACCGCTCGGGGGTCAGGCACCGCCGCCGACCCCCGGTCCATCATGGCGCGTCGACGTCCGCAGGCCAGCTCATGGGGAAGAGGTCGCGGTAGGGACGGGCCTCCTCGACGACCCGCGCGACCGATGGCCGCTGAACGAGGTCCCGGTAGTAGCGCGTGATGTTGGGCTGGTCGTGCTCGTTCCAGCGGTGCACGACGCGTGCGTAGAAGAGCGCCGGCGCCGCGGCGCAGTCGGCGAGGGTGAACGCCGCGCCCGCCGTCCAGGCGTTGCCGTCGAGCTGCGCCTCGAGGGCGGTGTAGGCCGTGTCGAGCGTCCGGCGCGCCTCCTCGACGCCCTCGGGGTCGGTGCGGCCCGCGGGGCGGAGGTGGTCGCCGACGATCTTCTGCATGGGCGCCGCGACGTAGTGGTCGTGGAAGCGATCCCAGAGGCGCGTCTGCAAGGCGTCGGCGGCCTCGGCGGGAACGAGCGCCGGTCCGCCGGGGGTCAGGGCGTCGAGGTACTCGATGATCGTCGTCGACTCCGGCACGGTCAGACCGGCGGTCTCGTCCCGCAGGACCGGGATCTTCGCCGGCGGCCACAACGCGGCGAGCGCGCGACGGGAGGCCTCGTCGGTGACGACCTGGCGCTCGAACGGGAGGCCGAGCTCATACAGCGCCACAAGTGGCTTCTGGCAGAACGCCGCGAACGGATGCTCGTGCAGGACGAGCCGGTGCGTGGTCATGGTGCGGTCCTTCCCGATGATGTCGGTGCCGGCGAGACACCCTTTCGGAAGGAGGACGGTGCCGATCGCGCGTTCTCGACATCGCCCGCCGCCTGCGGCGCCGCTCAGAGCAGCTCGCCGATGGCCGACGCCGCCCGGGCAGCGCCGTCGGTCTCGACGTCGCGGTAGGTGACCTCGCGGCCGATCTCGTCGGCGATCGCCACCGCGATCTCCTCCGGTCCCGCCGTCTCGTAGTCCATGAAGCGGCCGGCGCCGTAGCGCTGCAGGCGGTGGCGCACGTGGAAGTTCTGCTCGAA
>JAWVGD010000381.1:0-5375 GCA_033855515.1 Baekduia sp. | reverse complement strand
GGTGTAGGTGATGCCGAAGCGGGTCAGCACCTTGTCGACCAGGCGGAACGTCCCGCCGTAGAGGTCGTTGGGCAGCACGACGTGATCGCCGGCCGAGCAGATCGCCGAGATCAGCGCGTGCGTCGCCGCCATCCCGGAGCTGAAGGACGTGCCAAGGCCGCCCTCCAGCTCGCCCAGCGCGGACTCCAGCGCGGCGCGCGTCGGGTTGGCGCTGCGGGCGTAGTCGAAGTCGTCGACGAACTCGCCGACCGCGGGCTGCGCGAACGTCGAGGTCTGGTGGATCGCGGGGATGACGGAGCGATACGTGGGGTCCGGCGTCAGGCCGGCGTGCACCGCGCGGGTGGCGAACCTCATCGCGCCGCGCGATGGATCCCGCGGCGACGTGTTCCCCTGGCCATCACTCATCGGGCCGCGCGATGGATCCCGCGGCGACGCGTTCCCCTGGGCATCACTCATCGCGCCAGTGCCTCGAGCAGGTCGGCGCGCGTGACGATGCCCGCGGGCCGGCCGTCGGCGACGACCAGCAGCGCCTGGCGCTCGCCCACGAGCAGCTCGACGGCCTCGCGCACGGGATCCTCGGCGGAGACGGCGTGCAGCGGCGGCTCCATCACCGCGATGATCTCGGCGCCCAGCAGCGCGGGATCGTCGACCGCGCGCGTGAGCAGGCCGCGCTCGCCGACCGAGCCGACGACGGTCGCCGGGTCGTGCGCGCTGACGACCGGCAGCTGCGACACGCCGTGCTCGTGCAGCAGCGCCACGGCGTCGCGCACCTTCTGGTGCGTCTGGACGGTCACGAGCGACGGGAGGCCACCGGGCGCCTTGCGGGCCAGCACGTCGCCGACCGCCAGATCGCCCGTCCGCTCCAGGAAGCCGTACTCGGTCATCCAGGTGTCGTTGAAGATCTTGCTGAGGTAGCTGCGCCCGCCGTCGGGGAGGACGACGACCACCACCGCGTCGGGATCGTCGATGCCCTTGGCGACCTCGAGCGCCGCCCACAGCGCGGTGCCGCACGAGCCGCCCGCGAGGATCCCCTCCTCCATCGCCAGCCGGCGGGTGGTGAGGAACGAGTCGCGGTCGGTCACCGGGACCCAGCGGTCGACGAGGTCGCGGTCGAACGTCGCGGGCCAGAAGTCCTCGCCGACGCCCTCGACGAAGTAGCCCTTGACCTCGTCGTCGGAGGCGGCGCTGTAGATCGAGCCGACCGGGTCGGCGCCGATGATCTGGATGTCGGGGTTGCGCTCCTTGAGGTAGCGCCCGATGCCGCTGATCGTGCCGCCGGTGCCGACGCCGGCGACCAGGTGCGTGATCCGTCCGCCGGACTGCTCCCAGATCTCCGGCCCGGTGGAGTCGTAGTGCGCCTGCGGATTGGCCATGTTGAAGTACTGGTTGGGCTTGTAGGCCCCGGGGATCTCGGCGGCGAGGCGGTCGGAGACCGAGTAGTAGGACTCGGGCGACCCCGGTTCGACGTTCGTCGGGCAGACGACGACCTCGGCGCCGTAGGCGCGCAGGAGGTCGATCTTCTCCTTGGACATCTTGTCCGGCATGACGGCGATCACGTGATAGCCGCGCAGGCGGGCCGCCATCGCCAGGCCGGTGCCGGTGTTGCCCGAGGTGGGCTCGACGATCGTCCCGCCGGGCCGCAGGAGCCCGTCGCGCTCGGCGGCGTCGATCATCGCGAGCGCCGCGCGGTCCTTGATCGAGCCACCGGGATTCAGCGCCTCGACCTTCGCGACGAGCTGCGGCGTGAGCCCCGCGCCCAAGCGCGAGAGCCGGACCAGCGGGGTGTCGCCGATCGCGTCGAGGATCGAATCGCGGATGTCGGGCCGGGTCTGCAGCGCGTGCTCCATAGCCCCTAAGTCAAGCATCCGTGCGACACGACCGCCAGAACTGCAAACGATCGGCGGTATTGTCAGAAATATCCGAAGATCCTTCGGTGCGGTGTGCGATCATGCGCGGTGTGCCGAACGACCTGCAGATCGACGCCATCGACCGTGCGCTCCTCGAGGCGCTCAGCGAGGACGCGCGCATCCCGAACAACAAGCTGGCAGAGCGCGCCGGGGTCGCGCCGTCCACGGCGCTGCAGCGCGTCCGGGCCCTCCGGAAGTCCGGCGTGCTGCGCGGCTTCCACGCCGAGATCGACCTCGCCGCGCTCGGCCGCCCGTTGCAGGCGATGGTCGCGGTCCGCCTCGCCGTCCACAACCGCGAGCAGATCGACACGTTCACGAACGCCGTCCGCGGCCTGCCGGGCGTTCTGACCGTCTTCCACCTGGCCGGCGCCACCGACTACCTCGTCTGGCTCGCCGCCGCCGACGCACAGGATCTCCGCGAGTTCGTGGTCGACCATCTCGCCACGCACCCGGCCGTCGCCCACGCCGAGACCTCGCTCATCTACGAGCATCGCCGCGGTCCCGGCATCTGGGGCGCGGCCGAGCCGGGGACGCAGCCCTGATGGCCCTTGGCCCGCGATCTGCGGGCGCGCTTGGCCCTGGACCGGGCATCGCGGCCGCGGCACGATGGCCGGCGACATGACCGCCGCCGCACCGCTCGACGACTGGACCCCCGCCCGACGCCCGGACGCCTCGACGCTCGCGGGCGCGCACGTGCGACTCGAGGCGCTGGACGTGGCCCGCCATGCCGAGGACCTCTTCGCGGCGCTGCACGGCCCCGCCCCGGACCCGCACCTGTGGGACCACCTGCCCTACGGTCCGTTTGCCGACGTCGCCGCGCTGCGCCGCCATCTGGAGGCGCAGGAGCGCTCGGGCGACCCGCGCTTCTACGCGATCGTCGACCAGGCCACCGGCCGCGCAGGCGGAGTGGCGGCCCTCATGCGCGTCGACGAGGCCAACGGCTCGATCGAGATCGGCCACGTCTGGTTCGGCGCCGGGCTGCAGCGCACGCCGCAGGCCACCGAGGCGATCTTCGTGATGGCCCGCCAGGCGTTCGACGAGCTCGGCCACCGGCGGCTCGAGTGGAAGTGCGACGCGGCCAACGCCCGCTCGCGGGCGGCCGCGCGGCGCTTCGGCTTCACCTACGAGGGCACGTTCCGCCAGCACATGATCGTCAAGGGCCGCAACCGCGACACCGCGTGGTTCTCGATCGTCGACGGCGAGTGGCCGGCCGTGCGCGCCGGCTTCACCGCGTGGCTGGCGCCCGAGAACTTCGACGCCGGCGGCGCGCAGCGCCGGCCGCTGGCCGCGCTGCGTGCGAGCGCGTCGTCGGTGGGCGGCTAAAACCCGGCCACGTCGGGGCCTTCGGGGCCCCGCTGGCGCAGGAAGCGCTGGAACTCGCGGGCGATGACGTCACCGGACGGCAGCTCGGTCGGGTCGGCGTCCTCCTCCTCCTCGGCCGCCGTCTTCTCGAGCCGCTCGACGAACGCCTGCACGTCGGGATCGGACTGCACGGCCAGCGACACCTGGCGCTCGTAGTCGGCCGAGGCCAGCTCGAGCTCCTCGGCGTCGACGGTCACGCCGACGAGCGTCTCGAGCTTGCGCACGAGCGCGAGCGCGGCCTTGGGGTTCGGGGCGGCGGCGACGTAGTGCGGGACGCTGGCCCACAGCGACGCCGTCGGGACGCCCGCCGCCTGGCAGGCGGCGTGCAGGACGCCGACGATGCCGGTCGGCCCCTCGTAGCTCGTCGGCGCCATGTCGAGGTGCTCGATCAGCGACGGGTCGCTGCAGAGGCCGGTGATCCCGACCGGGCGGCTGTGCGGCACGTCGGCCAGCAGGGCGCCCAGCGAGACGACCATCTGCGTGCCGAGCGCCTCGGCGAGGTCGACGATGATCTGCGTGAACCCGCGCCAGCGGAAGCTCGGCTCGGGACCCGACAGCAGGACCAGGTCACGGGGCGCACGCGGGACGCGGGCTTCGTAGATCTCGACCGAGGGCCACTGCAGCTCGCGCGTGTCGCCGTCGACCAGCTCCACCCGCGGGCGGGTCGCCTGGAAGTCGAAGAACTCCTCGGGATCGATCTGCGCGAAGCGCGTCGCGCCCAGCGAGGCGCCGAAGAATCGCAGGGCGGCGGAGGCGGCGTCACCGGCGTCGTTCCAGCCGGTGAAGGCGCAGACCAGAGCGGGGGCCCGAAGGCCGTCCGGGCGGCTCTCCCAGATGAGCGGCTGCATCGAAAGGACGGTAGCGCCATCCGTTCGGTGCTCCATCATGCGTGGCGTGGCCGCCCTCCCGGACACCTCCGCGGCGACCCCGCCGACCATCGCCACGCTGCGCGCCGGCGACGACGTCGCAGCGGTTTTTGCCTGCACCCGCAAGGAGCGGCTGATGTCCCGCGCCGGGACGCCGTACCTCGCCCTGGAGCTCCGCGACCGCACCGGCGCGATGCCCGCGCGCATGTTCCGCGACGCCGACGTCGCCGCCGCGCGCTTCGACCGCGGGGACCTCGTCAAGGTCGAGGGGCGCGTCGAGCGCTTCCGCGAGGAGCTGCAGCTCGACCTGCGCGCGATCGTCCGCGCGGCCGAGGACGAGGCCGACCCCGCCGCGTTCCTCCCCGTCGCCTACCGCGACCTCGACGAGCTGGACGGGTTCCTCGAGCACCTCGCCGGCGAGGTGCACGACCCCGGATACCGCGGCCTCCTGGAGCTGCTGCTCGGCGACGGCCCGCTGCGGGCCGCGTGGCGCCGGGCGCCGTGCTCGCGGGGCGGCCATCACAGCGACCTCGGCGGGCTGCTGGAGCACACGGTCGCGGTCGGCACGCTGGCTCTGGAGGCCGGCCAGCTGCACCCCAAGCTCAACACCGACCTGCTGATCTGCGCCGCGCTCGTGCACGACGTGGGCAAGACGCAGGAGTTCACGTTCGGCGCGGAGATCGGCCTGAGCGAGGCGGGCCGCATGCTCGGCCACGTCGAGCTCGGCCTGCGGCTGCTCGACGGGCGCGCTGGGCGCGTGCGGGCGATGGACGCCGATCGGCGCCTGGCGCTCGGCCACTGCGTCCTGACCCATCACGGCCCCGAGGCGGCGCCCAACCGGCGCTTCGGCTCGCCCGAGGCGCTGGCGCTCTACCGCCTCAACGCCCTTGACGCCTCCATCAAGGGCGCGCTGGAGCACGGGCTGGGCCTGGACGGGTAGGCCTCGGCTAGAAATGGCCCGCGACGGCGGCGGCCCGCGCCGAGACCTCGTTGGCGTCCTCGGGCGCCGGGCGCAGGATGAGCACCTCGGCGTCGGCGCGGTCCAGGAGCCAGACGACGTCGTCGCCGGAGAAGCCCGAGCGCGGGTTGCTGGTGGCCGAGACGATCACGCGATCGAAGTGCTCGGCCTCCAGCTCACGGCGCAGCGCGTCGCGGTACGTGCGGCCGCGGGAGACGCGGGCGTCGACGGCGACGCCCTGGCCGGCGGCGCGCTGCTCGATGACCTCCAGCAGCGTCATCG
>JAWVGD010000380.1:0-4525 GCA_033855515.1 Baekduia sp. | reverse complement strand
CACGATGCGTGATGGATGAGCCGGTCGGAGGTGCTCCCCAGCGCCACGCGCCGGACGGCGCCCCAGCCGCGTGAGCCGCAGACCATGAGGTCGACCTGCGCCGACAGCTCGTCGAGGAGCTCGGCGGGCTGCCCGGTCACCACCTCGGCGTCGACCTCCACGTCAATGCCGAGCTCGAGCGTGACGTGGGCCACGGCACCGTTCAGCGCCAACCGAGCGGTCGCGCTGGCGGCGTCGATGTGCTCCTCGGTCTCGAAGACGGGGTATGGGCCGTACGCCGGCATGGCGCTCGGCTCCAGGACGTCGCGGACGACCAGGCGGGCACCCCAGGCGCCGGCCAGCGCGGCGCCGACCTGCAGGGCGGCGCGGGCCTCTGGCGCGCCATTGAACGCGATGCCGATGGTCTTGGGCGGGCCGCCCGCGAAGCCGTGCGGGGCGACGGCCACAGGGCAGGGTGACCCGTGCAGCACGGCGCGCCCGACGTCGCCCAGCAGGAGGCGTCCGGGGATCCCGTGGTGGGCCGAGCCGATGACGACCAGATCGGCGCCCTCCTCCGCGGCGAGCCGGTGGAGCCCGCGGGCGGGCGAGGTGTCGGCGATGGCGGCGATGCGTGCCGCGGGGATCTCGCCGGCGTCCCGTGCCCTCCCCAGGGCGTCGTTCGTGTCGTCGCGGAGCGCGTTGGCGTAGCCCAGGAGCGCGAACCGGCTGGCGGTCGAGTCATAGGGGTACGTCCCGGCCAGCACGAGCTCGGCATCCGGAGCGAGCACGCGGGCGAGGGCGATGGCGTCGCGCCCTCCCGCATGCCCGTCGTCGCCGATGATGACCTTCGTGAACATGGTGCTCCTCGTCGTTCGGGGTTGGTGGCGGTCGGTGGGCGCGGGCGTCATGCCGGGCCCCGGGGGTCGCCGAGCAGGTCCAGGTGCCGCGGCACGGGCATCGCCGCCGGCACGAGATCGGCGTCGATCACCCGACCGTGTGCCGCTGCGTGGGGCACACCGGCCTCGGTGTCGTCCAGCGCGGCGAGGTAGGGCGCCAGCCAGCGGCCGGCGACCTTGTCGGGCGGCCACCAGAGCGCGTGAGCGGCGACGGTGCCTTGGTCCTCGACGTCGTCGAGGTCTCGGCGCAGCCACAGGTCCCGCTCGCCGGTGAGCATCCGTGCGCGAAGAACTGGATGCAGGAGACCGGGGGTGACCGGCGCGCCGGCGCGAGCCGCGAGGTGCTCGACGACGATGTCGGCCTGCTGAGCCGCCAAACCGCCCTGTTTGATCGGGAAGTCCGTGCAGTCGCCCACGGCGTAGACGTCTGGTGCGCCGATCAGGCAGCCGTCGGCGTCGACGGCGAGGAACCCGTCGGCGGTCGTCGGCAGGCCGCGGGTGGTGGGGGCGTGCAGCTCCGGCAGCGCGACGACGACGTCGGCGCTGATGGCCTCTCCGGTGGCGGTCAGCGTGGCGATGACCGGATCGCCCTGGCTCAGCTCCACGCCGGTCCCCGCCGCGACGCGTACCCCGGCGTCGGCCAACTCGCGCGAGACGGCGGCCGACACGACCGGGCCGAGCAGCTCCAGCGGAGCGTCCTCGGTCGTTGCGACGGTCAGCGAGAAGCCGGCCGCGACCGCGTCGCGTGCCAGGAGCAGCGCGAGCTCGTAGCCCGGAAGCGTCCAGTGTGGCTCGCGAGGAAGGGCGATGACCACGTCGGATGCGGCGCCGCTGCGGACGTCGTGACGCAGGCGCGCCAGCATCCCCGGGACCGCGACGTCGAAGGCGAGCGCGCGCCCGCGGGGCACGTACGGCACGGCGCCGAGGGCGACGATGAGCACGTCGTAGCTCAGGCGGCCGCCGTCGCGCAACGTCACATGGCGGTTCTCCACGTCGACGTGGTCGAGAAGCCCGTGGACGAGACGCGCGCCGGTGCTCTCGGTCGTGGCGGCAAGGGGGTAGTGGCGGGCTTGCGCGGCACCGAAGGGCTCGCCGACGGCCAGCGGCCGATAGTGCAAGTCGCGGCTGTCGGTCAGCAGCGTCATCTCGACGCGGTCACCGGCCAGGTCGTGGAGGCCCAGCAGGCATTCGACGCCCGCCACGCCGCCACCGGCGATGAGGACCCGCAGCGTCGTGGTCGAGACGGTGGACGGCATGGGTACAGCCTCTCGTGCGCGGGACGGTGTCGCATCGGGTGTGGCCCACCGATCAGCTGCGGGAAAACACGGTGGCCCTCGCGCGCCGAGGGCGAGCTCCGTGGTTTCCCGCAGCCGTGCTGTGGGCGTTGCACGATGGCGGAGGACCTCCCCGCTGCAAACTTCTTTGCGATGCCGGCGCCCGCAGAGCTCGTCGCGATCCCAGCGCTCGACCCCGAAGAGGAGGCCGGGCGCCTGCTTGCCGATCTGCGGACCGCGTTCGCGCAGGAGCGCCAGGCCGAGCACGCCACCGAGGCGTTGCGGGATCTGCTCCCTCCACGCGCGCGTGTGCGCCGCGGCGGTGCCCTGATCCGGCATGCACACGCAGCGCGGACGACCGTCATCGCCGCGCGCGAGGACCTCGAGATCGCCTTCCAGGTCCATCAGCTTCTAGGTAACAACACCAACAAGGAGAGCACCGATGATCTTGATGTCCTACGACGGGTCAGTTGACGCGCAGGCGGCGATTGCGCGCGCTGCAACACTCATGCCCGGTGCGGAAGCGACGGTCCTGACCATCTGGGAGCCGTACCTCGACACCCTGGCACGCTCCGGCTCGATGGGCTTCGGACTCGGCATGTCGGGGAGCTACGGGGACTCCGAGAAGGTCGATGCAGCCACCGCGGAGGCGGCGCAGGCCACCGCGATGGAGGGCGCCCAGCGCGCTACCGCCGCTGGGCTGGTCGCGCAGCCGCGTGCGGTGAGCGACCACGGTGGCATCGCGGCCTCGATCCTCGCCGCGGCGGCAGCCGCGGATGCGGACGTGATCGTGATGGGAACGCGCGGCCTGGGCCGTGTGAAGTCGTTCCTGCTGGGCAGCATCTCGCACGAGGTCGTCCAGCACGCCGACCGCGCGGTGCTGGTCGTGCCGTCGCCGGTGATCGCCCAGCATCGCCGCGACTGGGCCGGCGAAGAGACGGTGCCCGCATGAGCGTCGCGGACGAGTCGGTCATGAAGGTCCGTGTTCTCGTGCTCTACGCCAGCACCCACGGACACACCGGCAAGATCGCAGACCGCATCGGTGAGGCTCTGCGGGAGAACGGCGTGAGCGCGCGCGTGCGCGAGGTCGGCACGCCGGGGGCCCACGTCGACCCGGCGGGGTTTGATGGCGTCATCGTGGGAGGGTCGATCCACATGAGCCGCCACCAGCAGGCGATCATCGACTGGGTCACGGAGCATCGCGCCACGCTGAACGCAGTCCCGTCGGCGTTCTTCTCGGTGTCGCTCACCGCCGCGGACGACACCGACGAGGCGCGCACGGCGACGAGCGGGCTCATCGACCACGTGATGGACGAGACCGGCTGGGCCCCGACCACCACCGCGGCGTTCGCCGGGGCATTCCAATTCCAGGAGTACAACCTGCCGACACGCGTGTTGATGCACTTGATCGCCAAGCGCCACGAGGAGCACGTCGACGTCCACCAGGACATCGACTACACCGACTGGGCAGCGGTGGACCGTTTCGCGACGGACTTTGCCGCCGTTGCGCTGCGCCCGGAGGCTGTGTCCTGACGGGCGCGGTGGGCGCGCGCTCCGGTCTATCGGCTCACCGCTGCTGCACGACCTCGGCGGGCCGGACCACGTCCGCCAGACCCCCAACGGCGCGGATCGGACGTCCGCGTCGGCCGGAGAGCAGCGCGGCGCCCATGCCGGCGAAGCCGAGGTCTCGGATTCCTGCGGCCACCAGCTGCGGGCCTTCGGGCAGGTTCTGGGAGAGCGAGACCAGGATGACGCCGGCGACCAGGACCACGCCCGTCCATCGCGGGAGGACTCCGGCGCGGATCACGCCGATGCCGAAGCACAGGCCCGCGATGACCATGACCGCCCCATGGACGAGCATCCATGGCCGCAGATCGTGGCTCAGCGCGCCGAAGTCGCTGGTGCCGTTGATCAGCGCATACACCACCGTATAGGTGAAGAACGCGTAGCTGTAGGCATACGCCGCTGCCCCCGACCATCCGAGGCGTCCGAGGTCGGGACGCTGGACGGCAGCCAGTCCGATCACGAAGACGGGGATCGCCGCTTCGGCGATCAGCGTCAGCCAGAGCTGGCCGACGGAGAAGCCGCCTTGCACCGCCTCGACAGCGTCGGAGACGAAGTACGCCGCCGAGAACACGACAGCAGCGAGCGCGGCGAGCCTCGCCGATGAGGTGATGCCGCGTGTGGGCTTCTCGATGGCCATCAACGGAACGCTCGCACCGCACGGTCGGTCGCACATCGGGCGTGACCCGTCAGCTGACTCCGTAGTTGCCCGTCAGCTTCGGTCGGCGAGCGCCCGGGTTCTACACGCGGTAGAGGAACGTGTACACCGCGGACGGACCGCTCTGGGTCCACTCCGCGAGGCAGTAGCGGCAC
>JAWVGD010000379.1:0-4804 GCA_033855515.1 Baekduia sp. | reverse complement strand
CCCGATCTACGACTGGCCGGCGCTGCAGCGTCGCGGCTACCGCTGGTGGGTCGAGCGCTTCCGGCGCGTGTTCGAGCTCTACGACGTGGCGCGCATCGATCACTTCCGCGCGTTCGTCGCCTACTGGGCCGTGCCGGCGGGCGACCGCGACGCACGCGGCGGCCAATGGCGCCGGGGCCCGGGCCGTGCGCCCTTCTCGGCCGGCGAGGAGGCGCTCGGCCCGATGGCGTTCATCGCCGAGGACCTCGGCGTCATCACGCCCCCGGTCACGCGGCTGCGGCGCGACCTCGGCTACCCCGGCATGGTCGTCCTGCAGTTCGCCTTCGACCCCGAGGACCCGCGTGGACCGCACCGCCTCGAGAACCACGGCCCCGACGTCGTCGCCTACACCGGCACCCACGACACCGACACGCTGCGCGGCTGGTGGGACACGCTGGAGGCCCCGCGGCGCGAGGAGGCGCGGGGCGCGCTCCGCGAGGCGGGCCTGGCCGACGACGACGTCGACGACGGCGACTCCGTCGAGTGGAGCCTCATCCGCCTGTGGATGCGCTCGCCGGCGCCGCTGGTGATGCTCCAGGTCCAGGACGTCCTCGGCCTCGGCAGCCAGGCGCGGATGAACCTTCCCGGGACGGCGGGCGGCGCGTGGAAGTTCGCCCTGGAGCACGGGCAGCTGACCGACGCCCACGCCGGGCGGCTGCGGCAGGCGACCGAGGAAGCGGGACGCACGGGTGGCTGAGGCGGCTCCCCGCCGCGGGGGCGAGACCGTTGTCCGAGGCTGCGCCGTCTTGGGTCTCGGGGACTCGATCAGCTGCGGGCCGGGGGAGGGCGCGTTCGGCGTGCCGCCCCGGCCGTGGGCGCAGTGGCTGGCCGAGGCGCTCGACCTGCCGTTTCACCGCCTCGCGCAGCCGGGGGCGACGACGCCGTGGATCGCCGAGCGCCTTTTACCGCGCGCGCGCGACGATTATGAGCTGGCCTGCGTCCACGTCGGCACCAACGACGTGCGGGCGCTCGACTGGGATCCCGAGCCGTTCACGGCCGCGCTGGACCGGATCCTCGACGGTCTCTCGGGGCGCGCGCGGGTCACCTGCGTCGCGACCGTGCCGCTCGACCTCGGCCGGCCGCGCGCCGGCGACAAGGTCTCCGGGCTCAACTCGATCGTGCGCGCCCTTGCGGCGTCGCACGGCGCGACGGTCGTGGCGCTCGAGGATCTGCGCGGGTGGCGCCGGCTCTTCCCCGACGCCGTGCACCCGACGGCGCTGGGGCAGCTGGAGATCGCGCGGCGGGCGGCGGAGGCACTGCCCGGCGTGCCCTCGCCGGTCGGCCTGACCGACGTCCGGACCGGGCTGCGGGCGGATGCCCGCTACGCGCTGACGCGCCAGGTGGCCCATCTGGCCCGCGATCTTCGACGTAGAGCAGGTGAAACGTAACGTTCGAGCCGGTGCAGGTGACGAATCTGTTGGTGCCGAATGGGGCACCACGCACTCCTTAGGAGAGCTTCATCCGGGGCTGGAACAGTGGCCCCGTCGTCGTATGACGACATGACCCCGAATCTCCTCCCCGAGCGCAACTGGGCTCTGTGTCTGCACGCACAGTTGCGCGAGCAACAACCATGGCGTAGAATCCCGACTGTTGGAATCGGGATTTACCCGGGAAAGGACCTTGTTGACCCCCTCCACCCCCACCTTGACGTATGACGTCCTCGCGACCCCGCTGGATCAGCTCCTGCGGCGCGCGAGCCAGTACGAACTGCTGAACCCCGCGAAGGAGATCGAGCTCGCCCAGCGCATCGAGCGCGGCGATCTCGACGCGAAGGATCTGCTCGTCAACTCCAACCTGCGCCTCGTGGTGTCCGTCGCACGGCACTACGTCGGCCAGGGCCTGACCCTGGACGACCTCGTCCAGGAGGGCATGCTCGGGCTCATCCGCGCTGTCGAGAAGTTCGACTACCGCAAGGGCTACCGGTTCTCCACGTACGCGACCATCTGGATCCGCCAGGCGCTGCAGCGCGGCCTCGACAACACGGGCCGCACGATCCGCCTGCCCTCCCACATGTCGCAGCGGGCACGCCGCATCGCCCGCGTCGAGCGCGAGCTGACCGCCGAGCACGGCGAGCCGCCGAGCGACGAGAAGATCGCCGCCGCGGCCGAGCTGGAGCTCGACGAGGTCGCGCTGCTGCGCGAGCGTGACCGTGCCCTGGCCAGCCTGGACCAGACCGTCGGCGACGACGGCGAGACCGCGCTGGGCGCCCTGCTTCCCGCCGACGGCGAGACCGTCGACGAAGAGGTCGAGCGCGAGACCGAGGCTTCGGCGCTGCGTGAGGCCGTGGACCGGCTGCCCGAGGACGAGCGTGAGGTCATCCACCTGCGCTTCGGCACCGGCGGCGACGGCGAGCACACGCTCGTCCAGGCCGCCCGCCGTCTGGGCATGCCGCCCTCCAAGGCGCGTCAGGCCGAGGAGCGCGCGCTGCGCCGCCTCGCGGCCGACGGGGACGTCAAGTCCCTGCGGGTCGCGGCATAGGCCATCGCTCTCCGCGGTTCGCCGCGGGCAGCGAACCGGCGCGTCGCGGCATAAGCCGTCGCTCTCCGCGGTTCGCCGCGTGATACCAGCGGCGGCTTCGGCCCCTCAGCTCCGAGCAGTTCCTACGATGGGCGGTGCATGTGCGCCGCCCATCGTCGTTCCCAGACCGCTTCGGCGGCCGACGCGCACGCCGCGGTGGCGCCGCCGGCCGCCCCGCCGCGTTCGGCGGGGTGGCGTGATCGCGTGCGTGTGTGGCGCGCCGCGCGCCGCGGGGTGGTCGCCACCGACGCGAGGTCGGTGGTGCTCGGCCGGGGCGTGCGGTTCGACCTGGCGCCGGGCGCCCGGGTGACGCTGGGAGCGGGCGTCGCGCTGGGCGACGGCTGCCGCGTCCACGCCGGCGCCGGCGCGGTCGTCGCGCTCGGCGCCGGGACGACGCTCGGCGAGCGCTGCGCCATCGCGGCGCAGGAGCGGGTCACCATCGGCGCGAGCTGCCTCCTGGCCGATGAGGTCGTCATCGCCGACTTCGACCATCGCTTCGACGACGTCGAGCGCCCGGTCCGCGAACAGGGCCTGACGACGTCGCCCGTGCGCGTCTGCGACGGCGCCCGGGTCGGGCCCGGCGTCGCGATCCTGAGCGGCGTCACCGTCGGCGCCGGCGCCGCGGTGGGCGCGCACGCCGTCGTGACCGGCGACGTCGCGCCTGCGGCCACGGTCCTCGGCGTGCCGGCCTCGGCGCCCGGGCCCGCGCGCCCGCGCCGCTGAACGCCGCCGGCCCAGGACCCTGGGTCGCCAGGATCGCTCGGGCGACCCGGAGTCGGCGCCGGCGTCACTCCTGCGGCGGGGCGGCCGCCTGGGCGCGCTCGCGGCGCTCGCGCGCGACCGCGAGGCTGTCCTCGGCCTTCTCCAGGTCCTTGCGCCGGGCGCTCAGCGTGGCCTCGACCTGCTCGAGTGCGCGGCGGGCGCCCGCGACCGCTCCCTCGGCCGTCGCCTCGGCCTCCTTGGCGCGGCGCAGCGCGTCGCGCCGGCGGCGAAGCTCACGCGCGTCGGGACCCTTGGGCTTGGGCGGCGGCGCGGGCGCGGGCGCCGCCGCCGCGGCCGTTGTCCGGCCCTTCGCCGGGGCGCCGCGCTTGGCGGTCTCGGCGCCGCGCTTCGACGGCGTGCCGACCCGCCCCGCGGCGATCATCGCCTCCAGACCGCCGAAGCCCGAGGCCGAGCGCTCCTTGGTCACCCGGCCCGCCGCCACCTCGTCGCGGACGTCCTCGTCGACCGTCGCGGCGTGCAGCGTCGCTCGCACCTTGTCGCGCGCTGCGCCGTCCACCGGGGCCTCCTCTGCGAGCGCGTCGACGAGCGCCCGGGCGGCTTCGGCCGCGCCGCGCAGCACGCCCGCGTCGGCGCCGTCCAGCAGCTGCTCCTGCGCGCCGGCCAGCGTCGCGCCCGCCGCGACGAGCGCCTCGACCTCCTCGGGCCGGTCGCGCACGAGCCGGTTGACGGCCCACGCCGCGCGCGTCGGCTTGGCGAGCTTCTTGACCGCCGCGGCGCCGTCACGGTCTCCGTCGGCGCGCAGCCGCTTGGCCAGCGCGTCGCGCTCGCCGACGAAGTCCTCCAGGTCGAGGCCGTAGAGCCGCGCGATCGGGTCCGGGTCGGTCTTCGCCTTGGCCATCAGGTCGGTTCTACCCCACCGCGTCGATGGATCGCAGCGCGCGCTCCACCGCCGGCGACACCACGGCCCGCTCGCGGGCGACCCAGCGCGCCCCGCGCAGCCCCGCGGCGACCCCGCCGGCGGCCGTGACGGGGTGCCGCAGTGCGGCGTCCGCCACGAGCCGGGCCGTCTCCCGCAGCGCCGACCGCGCCGGCCGCCGCAGCCACGCCGACCACAGGTCGTTGCGCAGCTGGCGCCGGACGCGACCCGGCCGCGGGCCGCAACGGCCGGGGTGATGATGCGCGACGACGGCCGCCACGTAGGCCAGGTCCCATCCCGCCGTGGCGAGGTCGAGCGCCAAGAGCCGCTCCTCGCCGCCGATCCCGTAGCGCCGGTCGAAGCCGCCGACGGCCAGGAACGCCTCGCGGCGCACGACCGCCCCGCAGGCGACGAACCCCAGCACGCCGGGGCCGGGCAGCCGGTCGGCGGCCAGCGGGCTCGCCGCCATCACCGCGCAGGTGGGGTCCAGGTGCTCGTCGTCGCCGACGAGCACCCGCGCGGCGAGCAGCCCGAGCCGCGGGTGCCCGGCGAACACGCCGGCGGCGAGCTCGAGCGCCCCCGGCGCCCACCACGAGTCGTCGTCGCAGA
>JAWVGD010000378.1:0-4473 GCA_033855515.1 Baekduia sp. | reverse complement strand
TCGCCTTCTCGAAGTCGGCGCTGAAGATGTCGCGCACGACGCGGACCGACAGGTCGGCCTCCTGGAAGACCATCGCCGGCGCGGTCGTCTCGGCGACGCGCTTCTCGAGCACCTCGTTGAGCTTGAGCAGGTACTGGATCTCGCGCTCGAAGTCCGCGCGCGTGGCGCCGTGGGCCGCGGTGCGGACGATCGCGCCGCCGCCGTGCAGATCCAGGCCGCGGACCTCCTTGCGCAGGCGCTCGCGCTCCTTGTCGTCGAGGCGCTTGGAGACGCCGATGCCCTCGCCCGTGGGCGTGTAGACCATGTAGCGGCCGGCGATGGTGAGGTCCATCGACAGGCGCGCGCCCTTGGTCTTCAGCGGGTCCTTGACGACCTGGACCACGACCTCCTGGCCGGGCTTGAGCAGCTCGCCGATCGACTTGCCCTTGGAGCCGGCGCGCCCGCGACGGGCGACCTCGACGCCGGGGATGACGATCTCGTCGACGTGCAGGAAGCCGTTCTTGTCGAGGCCGATGTCGACGAACGCGGCCTCCAGCCCGGGCAGGACGTTGTCGACCTTGCCCTTGTAGATGTTGCCGACGATGGAGCGGTTGCCGCGGCGCTCGAGGTAGAGCTCGGCGACGCGCCAGCCGTCGGTCGGTGCGGAAGCCCTGGGCTTCGCGGCCGTCGCGGTGGCGGCGCCACCGCGGCTGCGGCCGCCGCGCTTGGGTGCGGCCGCCGGAGCTCCGGTGGCCTCCATCAGCGCCACGCGGGTCTCCCCGCGGTCCACGCTGACGAGCACTTGCTTTCTCACGATTCTGGTCCTTCTATCAGTGGCCCATGATGCGGCCCTTCATCGCAGCCGACGAACGTCCTTGGACGTAGATCGATTGGAGAAGGCCGATGGCCAAGAGGGTGGACACCACCGAGGATCCGCCGTAGCTCATGAGCGGCAGCGGGATTCCGGTGATGGGCATGATCCCGAGGGTCATGCCGACGTTCACGAAGACCTGGAACAACAACATCGCAACGATGCCGCCGGCGACCAGCGCGCCGAACAGGTCCTTCGCCATGGTCAAGATGCGCAGCCCGCGCCATATCAACAGCGCATAGAGCGAGAGCACGAGTGCCCCGCCCACGAAGCCCCACCGTTCGCCGACGACGGCGTTGATGAAGTCGGTGTGGTGCTCGGGCAGGAAGTTGAACTTCGTCTGGGTTGCGTTTGCGCCGCGGCCGGTCTTGCGACCGGAGCCGATGGCGATGAGGGACTGGTGCTGCTGGTAGCCCGCCTTGCCGGTGTCGGCCGACGGGTGAAGGAAGGACGTGAGCCGTTCCTTCTGGTACCCATGGAGCACTTGGACTCCCGCGGCGGGCGCCGCGACCAGCACGAAGCCGATCGAGACGGCGCCGAGCGCGATGAGCGCCAGGAAATGGCGTGCGGGGGTACCGGCGAAGTAGAGGGTGGCGAGCGAGATCGCGCCGTAGACCAGGCTGGAGCCGAGGTCGGGCTGGATCATCACGAACGCGGCCGGGATGAGCGCCAGCAGCATGAGGCGCGCGGTGGTGTCGCGCTCCTGCAGCCGGCGGGCGCGGTCGGCGGCGAACGCC
The DNA here is from genome assembly GCA_033855515.1 of Baekduia sp. Classification (GTDB taxonomy): domain Bacteria; phylum Actinomycetota; class Thermoleophilia; order Solirubrobacterales; family Solirubrobacteraceae; genus Baekduia. The sequence continues at coordinate 2,886 of JAWVGD010000378.1, read as the reverse complement.
GCCAGCACGACCACGATGAGGATCTTGCCCAGCTCCGAGGCCTGGAACTGGAACGGGCCCAGCGCCACCGAGCGCTGGGCGCCCTTGGCCGTCGTGCCGATGACCTTCACGGCGAAGATCGAGGCCATCAGGAAGCCGTAGATCCACCAGCGCGCCGCGCGCAGCCGGGTGTAGTCGAGCTTGATCAGCGCCAGCGACAGCACGCCGCCGACGCAGAAGAAGATCAGCTGGCGCTTGAAGTAGTACGTCGGGCTGCCGGCGATGTCGTCGGCCGTCGACGACCGGATCGCGACCAGCGAGCAGATCGCCAGGCCGACGACGCCGAGGATCAGGACGAGGTCGAACGGCAGCGCCATGCCCTGCGGGCGGGCGCGCTCGCGCGGCGGCGCGTCGTCGATGTCGCGCAGCGGCGTGGAGGCGGCGCTCATCGGTCGGTCGAGCTCCCGACGACCAGCTTGGGCGCGACGCCGAACCACTTGGACAGGATCAGGCGCGCGGCCGGGGCGGCCGCGGCGGCGCCGAAGCCGCCGCCCTCGATCGTCGTCACGACGACGATCGGCTTGGCCGACGGGTTGTTGCGGTCGGTCGAGTAGGCGACGTACCAGGACTGGTCGGTGCGGTTGAGGCCGCGCTCGGCGGTGCCCGTCTTGCCGTAGATCGGGAAGCGGCTGCGCGGCCAGCCGTTGTCCCAGACCTGCTTGGACGTGCCGCCGCTGACGTTGGCGGCGTCGAAGAGCCCGCGCATGATCACGTCGCGCCAGGCGGGCTGGATCTTGACGCTGCGCCGCGCCGGATGGTCGAGCGGCTGGGTGATCCCGCGGCTGTCCTGGACCTGCTGGCCGAGGTGCGGGCGCGGGACCTTGCCGTTGTTGATGATCGTCGAGTAGGCGACGGCCATCTGCAGCGGCGTGGCCTGGAGATCGCCCTGGCCCACGGCGAAGTTCACCTCGTCGCCCGGGTTCCACAGCGCGGAGCCGGAGCCGATGCCGCAGGAGGCCTTCTTCTGCTTCTTGCGGCACGCCAGCTCGGCGGCGTTGATCTTGCGCACGAACGCCGGGCTGGGGATCGTGCCGGCAGCCTCGCCGGGCAGGTCGATGCCCGTCTTGCGCGCGATCCCGAGCTTGTGGGCCCACTTCTGGAGCGGCTGGGAGCCCATCGGGAACATCTTCAGACCCAGGTTGTAGTAGAACACGTCGGACGACACGCGCAGCGCGTCGGCCATCGTGATCGGCCCGTTGGCGTGACCGTGACCGGAGTTGCAGGCCTTGTCGACGGCGCGCGCGCCGGTCTTCAGGCAGCCCTGGTCGTTGAAGACGGTGCTCGGGGTGATGACCCCGGAGTCCAGCGCGGCGATCGACGTGATCGGCTTGAAGATCGAGCCGGTCGGATAGGCGCTCGCGTCGGCGCGGTTGAACAGCGGCGAGCCGGCGGCCTTGCCGAGGTGCGCGTTCAGCGCCGCCGTGGTGGAGAAGCGGCCGGGAGCGGCGTCGCGCGGGTCGTAGCTCGGGCTGGAGCCCATCGCGTAGACCGCGCCGGTGTCGGGGTTGAGCGCCACGAACGCGCCGGGCAGGCCGTGGCCCGCCTGCGCGAGCGCCTTCTCCCCCGCCTGCTGGAGGTCGAGGCGGAGCGTGAGCTTGAGCTGGCGGCCGGCCTTCGGCTGCTGGGCGACCAGCGCCCCGCGGCGCTCGCCGGCGGCGTTGACCTCGATGCGGGTCGTCCCGTCGGTGCCGCGCAGGTACTTGTCGTACTCGGCCTCGAGCCCGTTCTGCCCGATGTCGGTGCCGCCCAGGATGTCCTTGTAGTGCTTCTTGTCGGCGAGCTGCGCCTTGGTGATCTGGCCGATCGTCCCCAGCGTCTGCACCGCGAGCTTCTTGTACGGGTAGTCGCGGACGTAGAGCTGATCGACGGTGACGCCCTTGAACTGGTCCTGGCGCTCCTCGATGTAGGCGCGCTGGGAGGCCGGGACGCCCGTCTTGACCCGGATGTTCACGTACGGCACCTGGACGATGCTGTCGACCACGCGCTGGTTGATCGTCTTTGCCGAGATCGCCAGCACCTTGGCCAGGCGCTGGTAGCGGGTCAGCAGCGCCCCCGTGGCCTGCGGCACGACCGGCTTGGGGCCTTTCTGGCCCTTGGGCCGCTTGGAGCGCTGCGTGTACTGCTGGCCGTACACGGCGATCGCCGTGCGCATCGAGGTCGGGATCGTCGACGGGTCCAGCGAGACGACCGTCGCGCGCTTGTTGCCGACCAGCGGGATGTTGTTGGCGTCGACGATGTCACCGCGCGGGGCGGCGATGCGCTCGGTGCGCACGCGGTTGTCGCGCGCCTGGGCGAGGTACTTGTCGCCGTCGAGGACCTGCAGGTACCAGAGCCGGAAGAAGACGATCCCGAACAGGACGAACGCCAGCACGCCGACGCCGGCGACGCGCAGCGCGAGCTGCGGCGTGATCGGCGGCCGGCGGTCGTTGGCAGGATCGAGCGGCATCAGGCGCGGCTCAGGGGCGACAGGCCGCCGGTGGTGTACGTCCGGCGCCGGCGGCGGCGCGGATCGTCGGGCAGCCCCGGCGCCAGCCAGCGGCGCACCAGCGCGAACACCGGCGGCGCGATCAGCGCGTTGAGGACGATGGTCGCCAGGATCTCGCGCAGGAGCAGGAAGCTCACCGGCGCGTCGATGCCCAGCAGGAAGTTCATGAGGCCGAAGCCGACCGACGTGAACGCGGTGGCCGTCGCCCCGACGACCATCGGTACGACCGCGGCCTGGGGGTCGCGCAGCTCGCGCAGGCGCCCGGCCCAGTAGCCGGCCACGACGAACACGAGGCTCGAGAGCCCCATCGTCTGCACGAGCGCCGCGTCGAGGAACAGCCCGACGCCGAAGCCGAAGATCGC
>JAWVGD010000377.1:0-3081 GCA_033855515.1 Baekduia sp. | reverse complement strand
TGTAGATCAACAGCATGTACTTCATGGCGATCACTCCCGTTGGGTTCCGGCACCCGCTGTGGGCTGCCTGTCGTGTGTCGGTCGGAGCCGGCCGACCGCTCTCGACATCGCCGCCAAACCTATTGGGCCGGTCCGGCGGTGGGTAGCGTCCAAGCGCGCCCATGCCCAACCCGCTCACGGTCTCCGACTTCGCCTACCGCGCCCGCCTCGTCCACCGCGACCGCCTGGCCGTCGTCGACGAGCCTGGCGTACCCGGCGCCCTGGGGCGCCTGACCTACGGCGAGCTGCTCGCGCGCGCCGACGGGATGGCCGCCGAGCTCGACCGGATGGGCGTGGCGGCCGGCGCGCGCGTGGCGATCGTGTCGCCCAACTGCGCCAAGTTCCTCGTGGCGCTGCTGGCGACGCTGACGACCGGGCGCGTGCTGGTCCCGGTCAACTTCCGCCTGGCCGCCGAGGAGGTCGCGTTCATCGTGGGCGACGCGGGGGCCGAGGTCGTGCTGATCGACCCGGAGCTCGACGACTCGCTGCGCACGGTCGGGGCGGTGCATCGCATCGTGATGGACGGCGAGGCCGACGCCGCCTTGTTCGCGCCGGGCGACGAGGGGGCCGAGCGCCCGGAGGTCCCCGAGGACACTCCCGCCACCATCAACTACACCTCCGGCACGACCGCCGACCCCAAGGGCGTCGTGCTCACCCACCGCCAGCACTGGGTCAACGCGGTGACGTTCGGCTGGGAGCTGGGGGTGGCCGAGCAGGACGTCTACCTCCACACGCTGCCGCAGTTCCACGTCAACGGCTGGGGGATGCCGCTGGCGACCGCGGCGATGGGCGTTCCGAACGTGATCGTCCGCATCGTCCGCGGCGACGAGATCCTGCGCCGGGTGGACGCCGAGGGCGTGACGCTGCTGTGCGGCGCCTCGGCAGTGGTGGCCACGATCGCCGAGGCGGCCGAGGCGCTGACCGGCTCCGGCGCCGCCGTCCCGGGCGCGGGCCGCGTGCGCATGGTCTCCGGCGGCGCCGCCACGCCCGCCGCGGTCATCGAGCGCTTCGAGCGCCTGACCGGCTGGGAGATGATCCATGCCTACGGCCTGACCGAGACGGCGCCGGTGCTGACCGTCAACCGCGTCCCGGCCCGCGAGGGCTTCGACGGGGCGCAGCGGGCCGAGCGCCTGACCCGCGCGGGCGCACCGCTGCTCGGCGTGCGCCTCGAGGTCGACGAGGACGGGGAGCTGCTCGCGCGCTCGGCCAAGGTCTTCGACGGATACTGGGGTCGCCCCGACCTCACAGCGCGCGCGATGCGCGAGGGCGGTTGGCTGGCGACCGGCGACGGCGCGGAGCTGACCGACGGCTCGGTCCGGATCACCGACCGCAAGAAGGACGTGATCATCACCGGCGGGGAGAACGTGTCCTCCCTGGAGGTCGAGGGCTGCCTGCACCGCCATCCGGCGGTGGCCGACGTGGCCGTGATCGGCCGGCCGCACGAGCGCTGGGGGGAGACGCCGCACGCGGTGGTCGTCCTGCGCGACGGCGAGACGGCCAGCGCGGACGAGTTGCTCGCGTTCTGCCGCGAGCACCTCACGCACTTCAAGTGCCCGACGTCGATCGCCTTCCGCGACGAGCTGCCGCGCACCGCGACCGGCAAGGTCCAGAAGTACCGGCTGCGCGAGGAGTAGCGGCCCGCGGCGCGCTGGCGTCCACTCCCCGCCCTCCCCAGAACTGACGAGGGGCCCTCATGTCAGGCGTCCAGCAGACCGGATTCCGGTCGAGTTCGAAGGCCGGATGCCGAAGTGTGCTCCATGACCGCCCCACTACGCCGTCGCGCCGTGCCCGCGCTGCTGACCGTCCTCGGTCTCGCGTGCGCATCGGCCGGCCCGATCGCCACGGCGTCCGCTGCCGACACCTCCCGGTACATCGTCGTCTTCAAGCCGTCCTCGGCGCCCGCCAGCCGCGCGGCGACGGCCGACATCGCCGCCGACGAGAACATCAAGACCACCCAGCGCTACGACGACGCCGTCCACGGCTTCGCGGCCTCCTTGGACCATCACGACCTCGCGGCCGTCCGCGACGACCCGCGCGTCGCCCAGGTCGTCAAGGACACGCCGGTCAAGGCGACCGGCCTCGTGCCGCTGCTCGCCGGCGACAACATCCCCACGGGCGTCCGGCGCGCGGGCGCTGCGGTCGACAACAACGTCCGCGAGGCCAGCAGCGTCAACGTCGCGGTGATCGACACCGGCATCGACCTGACGCACCCCGACCTCAACGCGGTCGCCGGCACGAACTGCAACGGCACCGGCGCCCCGACCGACCAGCACGGCCACGGCACGCACGTCTCCGGCACGATCGCCGCGCGCAACAACGGGTCCGGCGCCGTCGGCGTCGCGCCCGGCACGAAGCTGTGGGCGGTCCGGGTCCTCGACGCCAACGGCTCGGGCTACGCCTCCAACGTCATCTGCGGCATCGACTGGGTCACCTCGACGCGCACCGACACCAACCCCAACAACGACATCGCCGTGGCCAACATGAGCCTCGGCGGGGGCGGTGCTCCCAACGACAACTGCGGGCGCACGGTCGGCGACGCCGAGCACATCGCGATCTGCAACAGCACCGCAGCCGGCGTGACCTACGTCGTGGCGGCGGGCAACTCGAACACCGACGAGCAGACGTTCGTCCCCGCCTCGTACCCCGAGGTCATCACGGTCACGTCCGTCTCGGACTCCGACGGCCTGCCCGGCGGCGCCGGCGGGCCGCTCGGCTGCATCGGCAACGCCGACGACACGGCCGCGAGCTACAGCAACTACGCCACGCGCCCCGTCGACATCGCCCACACCGTCGCCGCGCCGGGCTCCTGCATCCGCTCGACCTACCCGGGCAACCGCTACGCGACGATGTCGGGCACCAGCATGGCCAGCCCCCACGTCGCCGGGCTCGTGGCGCTGTGCGAGGGCGAGAACGGCGCGCACGGCCCCTGCTGGGGCAAGAGCCCCGCCGACGTCCGCGCCACGATCCTCAAGGCCGCCGCCGACCAGGCGGCCGCCGTGCCCACCAGCGTCTTCACCGGCGCACCGTCGCGGCCGATCGCCG
>JAWVGD010000376.1:0-2550 GCA_033855515.1 Baekduia sp. | reverse complement strand
CAGCCATGTCCTTGGCCACCCCGCCGCGCAGAAGCCGCACCGTCTCCCCTCCGCTCGCGCTGGCTGCGACGGCGCTCCTGGGCGTCGTCGCGCTGGCGATCGTGCTGATCGCCGTCGGAGCGTTCGGCAAGCGCACGGCGGTCGCGCAGACCGCAAGCGCGCCGGCCCGGACGGTGCTGAACGCCGCCGCCCTGTACGCGCACGCCAACCCCGGCGTCGTCGACATCACCGCCCAGACCACCACGGCGGTGCCCGGGCCCTTCGGACTGCCGCAGAAGACGCCGGCGACCCAGTCCGGCACCGGTCTCGTCCTCGACACCCGCGGCCACATCCTCACCGCCGACCACGTCGTCGCCGGAACGCACAACGTCACCGTCACCTTCCAGGGCGGCGCCACGCGCCCCGCCAAGGTGCTCGGCAGCGACGTCAGCACCGACGTCGCGGTGCTCAGCGTCGCCCCTTCGGGCCTGGCCCTGCACCCGCTGCCGCTCGGGACCGTCTCCGGCCACCGGGTCGGCGACCCGACCGCGGTGATCGGCGATCCGTTCAACGTCCAGCGGAGCCTCAGCACCGGGGTCATCTCCGGGCTGGACCGCACGATCCCGGCGCCCAACGGCCGCAACATCCCCCACGCCATCCAGACCGACGCCGCCATGAACCCGGGCAACTCCGGCGGCCCGATGCTCGACGCCGGCGGTCGCGTGATCGGGATCGCCGACCAGATCGACACGGGCAACAGCGGCGCCGACAGCTCGACCGGCGTCGGGTTCGCGGTCCCGATCGACATCGTCAAGAGCGAGCTCACCACGCTGGAGAGCGGCGCCACACCCGCGCACGCCTACCTGGGCGTGAGCGCCTCGGACGCCACCAACAGCACCGGCGCCACCGGCGCGCTGGTCCAGTCCGTCCAACCCGGCGGCCCGGCGGCGCTGGGCGGCGTCCACCCCGGCGACCTCATCGTCGCGATCGGCACCGCGAAGATCGCGGGCGACAACGACGTCATCGCGGCGATCGCGAGCCACAAGCCCGGCGACTTCACGACGATCACCGTGATCCGCGCCGGCAAGCGGATGACGCTGACGATCACCCTCGCCAAGCAGCCCGCGCGGCCCGCGACGGGCTGATGCCGGCGCCGCCGCCGGCGGCGAGGACGAAGCGGACGAGGTACCCGTGTTGGGGAAGCGACAAGCCCACCGCCGCCACGGGCGCGAAGCCCCCTGGCGCCCGAAGTACGGTCGCGACCTACCCCACCCCGTTTCCGAACAGGAGCCGCCGATGCCGGTGTCGTTCCCCCCGTCCCGCCGCGTCCCGACCAACGGCATCGAGCTGGCCGTGCACGAGCAGGGCGAAGGCCCCGCGGTGCTGCTGCTGCACGGCTTCCCGGAGCTCGCCTACTCCTGGCGCAACCAGATCGGCCCGATCGCCGACGCGGGCTTTCGCGTCATCGTCCCCGACCAGCGCGGCTACGGCGACAGCGACGCCCCCGCCGACAGCCAGAGCTACAGCGTCAAGAACCTCGTCGCGGACGCGACCGGCGTCCTCGACGCCCTCGGCATCGAGCAGGCGATCTTCATCGGCCACGACTGGGGCAGCATGCCCGCCTGGTACTCGGGGGTCTACGCGCCCGATCGCGTCCGGGCGGTGGCCAGCCTCTGCACGCCCTACTTCACGCCCGGCGAGGCCGACCTGCTCGCGATCTACGACGAGCTGCGCGGACCCAAGCACTACATGGCGACGTTCCAGGAGCCCGGCGTCGGCGAGGCCCTGCTCGAGCGCGACGTCGAGGCGACCTTCCGCGCGCTGCTGCGCGGCCGCGGCTACACGATGGACGAGTTCGAGGCCGCCCCCGCGGAGGTCCGCGAGGTCCCGGCCGGCGTCTTCGTCGGCGACCCGCAGCTGTTCGGCGACGAGCTGCTCAGCGACGCCGAGCTCGCGGTCTACGCCGACACGTACCGGCGCACCGGGTTCACCGGCGGCCTGAACTGGTACCGCGCGCTGCACAAGGACTGGGAGGAGGGTCTGGGCCACGAGTTCGTCATCGACAAGCCCGCGCTGATGATCTCGGCGGCCGACGACTGGTTCTTCCCGCGCGGAGCGACCGACGGCATGGAGGAGCTGCTGCCGCAGGTCCGCAAGCACGTCATCCCCGACGCCGGCCACTGGCTCCAGCAGGAGCGCCCCGAGGACGTGAACAGGCTGCTGCTGGATTGGCTGAAGGATCTGCGCTGAAGCGCTCGCGGGTGGCCAAGGCCTGGGCGTCCCGCGCGCCTACACCGGCAGCTCCCGTCCCAGCCAGCCCGCGTAGAACCCGTGCAGGTCCGGCAGGTACTCGTGCTGCGCCGGGTAGCCGGGCGGGACGGCCTCGGTCTCCAGCAGCCGGCCGGAGATCGGGCAGTAGTACTCGCGCAGCTCCTGCCACGCGCCCTCGGGGTGGCCGAGCACGGGGTAGATCTCGCGGTAGAGCTCGTCGGTGTCGCGCACGAACATGGGCACGTGAAGCTTCCAGTTCTCGTCCCAGCGGCAGAGGTCGGCGCCCGCGTCGGTGCGGAT
>JAWVGD010000375.1:0-4639 GCA_033855515.1 Baekduia sp. | reverse complement strand
CCTACGTGCCGGCCGACTACATCCCCTACGAGCAGGCCAAGATCGAGGTCCACCGCCGCATCGCCGGCGCCCGCGAGGTCGCCGAGCTGGGGATCCTGCGCGAGGAGCTCGAGGACCGCTTCGGCGACGTGCCCGAGCCGGTGCAGAACCTCCTGTCGCTGCAGCAGGCGCGCATCAAGCTCGGCCAGGCCGGGGCGCGCGCGGTCACGTTCCGCGGCGACCGGCTCACCGTCACCCCGATCGACCTCGAGGGCGAGTGGGCCAAGCGCCTCAAGGAGGCACTGCCCCAATCCACCTACGAACCGGGTCGCTCACAGTTCTCGGTCAAGGTCCCCACGGCGCCCGAGGAGCGGTTTCCGGCCGTCATCTCGGCGGCCGACGCGCTGCTGGCGGTCGTCACCGCAGCCGCGTAGCTCTGCCGATTGGACATGGTTTAAGGCTGGCTTCATGCGGACCCTGGTAGCTTGCGGCCGGTTATGACATCGCCTCGTCGGTACCTGGCGCTCCTGGGCGCCTTTTTCGTGCTCCCCCTCGTCCTCTCCGCCTGTGGCGGTGGAGGCGTGCCCGGCAACGCCGTGGTCAAGATCGGCAGCGACCCGATCAAGACCGCGGAGTTCGACCACTGGCTGAAGGTGGCGGCGACCACCCAGCAGCAGTCCACCGGAGCCACCGGCGTGGCGCAGGTCCCGGTGCCGCCGGACTTCAAGGCGTGCATCGCGCAGAAGAAGAAGACGGCCACCAAGCCGGCCAAGGGCACGCCCACGCCGACCGACGCGACCTACAAGGCGCAGTGCCAGCAGGAGTACGCGGGGCTGCGTGACCAGGTCCTGCAGTTCCTGATCTCCTCCGCCTGGATCGAGGGCGAGTCCCAGGACCAGGGCGTCAAGGTCTCCGACGCGACCGTCAAGAAGGACTTCGACAAGCAGCGGCTGCAGAGCTTCCCCAAGGACGCCGACTACGCGGCCTTCCTGAAGTCCTCGGGCTACATCCAGGAGGACCTGCTCTACCGGATCCGCGTCCAGGATCTCTCGCAGAAGCTGCGCACGCAGATCCTCAAGGGCACCGACAAGGTCTCCGACGCGCAGATCGCCACGTACTACAACGCGAACAAGTCGAAGTTCGCCCAGCCCGAGAAGCGCGACCTGCGCATCGTGCTGACCAAGACCCAGGCCCAGGCCGACAAGGCCAAGAAGGCGCTGGACAGCGGCCAGTCGTTCAAGACCGTCGCCGCGAAGTACTCGATCGACCAGGGCACCCGCGACAACGGCGGCCTGCTCGCCGCGGTGCCGCAGGGCCAGCAGGAGAAGGCGCTCGACGACGCGACGTTCACGGCGCCCAAGGGCAAGATCGAGGGCCCCGTCAAGACCCAGTTCGGCTACTACGTCTTCGAGGTCACCAAGATCACGCCGGGCTCGCAGCAGACGCTCGATCAGGCCAAGGCCAACATCAAGCAGCAGCTCGTCCAGCAGAACCAGCAGAAGAAGCTCGACACGTTCGTCAAGACCTTCCAGAAGAAGTGGAAGGCCCGCACGGACTGCCGCAAGGGCTACGTGACGACCGACTGCAAGAACGCGCCGAAGCCGACGGCCACCACGGCCGCCTCCGCCGCGACCCCGGCGCCGACGACGACCACCAAGTAGTCACCGGCGGAGCCCGGCAGGTGTCGGCATCGCCGGCACCTGCCGACCGGCGCCGGGGCAGGCGGCCTCGTTAGATTGGAAGGCGTGCCTCCTGCCGACGCCGCCCGCGCCATCGAGCAGCTCGACGCCCTGACGCGGCGCCTGCGGGTGGAGTGCCCGTGGGACCGCGAGCAGGACGAGCGCTCGATCGTCCCCCACACGCTCGACGAGGCCTACGAGCTGGCCGACGCGGCCCACCGCGGCGACGACGCCAAGATGCTCGACGAGCTCGGCGACGTCCTCTTCCAGGTGCACTTCCTGTCGCTCCTGCTGGAGGAGCGCGGCGCCGGCTCACTGGCCGACGTCGCCGAGCACGTGCGCCGGAAGCTCATCCGGCGCCATCCCCACATCTTCGGGGAGACCGAGGTCGCCGACGCGGGGGAGGTGCTGGCCAACTGGGACGCGATCAAGCGCACCGAGGCCGACCGCGAGCCGGGGATCTTCGGCGAGGTGCCGGAGAACCTGCCGTCGCTGCTGCACGCCCGCAAGATCCAGCGGCGCACCGCCTCGACGGGCTTCGACGTCGAGGAGCCACCCTATGGGGCAGTTCTGGGGCAGCTGGAGCAGCTCGAGGAGACCGCGACCGGCGAGGATGCCGAAGCGCGGTTCCGGGACGTGGGCGATCTGCTGTTCGCCGCCGTCAACGTCGCGCGCAAGCTGAAGGTCGACCCGGAGCTCGCGCTGCGGTCCTCGGCCGATAGGTTTCGCGCGCGCGTCGAGTCCGCCGAGCGCCTCGCGGAGGCCGACGGCGCGTCCTGGAACGACCTGGAGACCGGTTCCCAGATCACCTACTACGCGCAGGCCCGACTCCGAGAAGAGGACTGAGAGACTCCCCATGAGCGCCATCGAACGCGTCCACGCCCGCCAGATCCTGGACTCGCGGGGCAACCCGACCGTCGAGGTCGAGCTCGCCCTGCGCTCCGGCGCGACCGGCCGGGCCGCCGTCCCGTCGGGCGCCTCCACCGGCGAGTTCGAGGCCACCGAGCTGCGCGACGGCGGCTCGGAGTACCTCGGCAAGGGCGTGCTGCAGGCGGTCGGGCACGTCAACGGCGAGATCGCCGAGGCCATCACCGGCCACGACGCCACCGACCAGAGCGGCCTGGACCGCCGCCTGATCGAGCTCGACGGCACGCCGAACAAGTCGCGCCTGGGCGCCAACGCCATCCTCGGCGTCTCGCTGGCCGCCGCGCACGCCGCCGCGGCCGAGGAGGGCCTGCCGCTGTGGCGCTACCTCGGCGGCGACAGCGCCCACGTGCTGCCCGTGCCGATGATGAACGTGCTCAACGGCGGCGCGCACGCCGACAACTCCGTCGACTTCCAGGAGTTCATGGTCGTCCCGGTCGGCGCCGAGTCCTTCAGCCAGGGCCTGCGCATGGGCGCCGAGGTCTTCCACGCGCTCAAGAAGACGCTGCACGACCGCAAGCTCGGCACGACCGTCGGCGACGAGGGCGGCTTCGCGCCCGACCTGGAGTCCAACGAGGCGGCGCTGCAGCTGCTCATCGCCGGGATCGAGGCCGCCGGCTACACGCCCGGCGACGACGTCGCGATCGCGCTGGACCCGGCGACCTCGGAGATCTTCGTCGGCGGCATGTACGACCTGCACCACGAGGGCCGCAAGCTGAGCTCCGTGGAGCTCGCCGACTACTGGGCCGACCTCGCCGGCAAGTACCCCATCCTGTCGATCGAGGACGGCATGGACGAGGAGGACTGGGACGGCTGGAAGGCGCTGACCGACAAGCTCGGCGACCGCGTCCAGCTCGTCGGCGACGACCTGTTCGTCACGAACACCGCGCGCCTGCGCCGCGGCATCGAGCTCGGGGTCGGCAACTCGATCCTCGTCAAGGTCAACCAGATCGGCACCCTGACCGAGACGCTGGAGGCGATCGAGCTGGCGCGCAGCAACGGCTACACCGCCGTCATGTCGCATCGCTCGGGCGAGACCGAGGACGTCACGATCGCCGACCTGGCCGTCGCCACGGGCTGCGGGCAGATCAAGACCGGCGCACCCTCGCGCTCGGACCGCGTCGCGAAGTACAACCAGCTGCTGCGCATCGAGGAGGCGCTCGGCGCCGACGCGACGTACCCCGGGCGGAGCGCTTTTCGCTCGTAGCGCTGGGCGTTCTCGTACATGCGGCCGCCGGGGCAGGAACCCGGCGGCGTCCACCGAACCGCATACGCGATGGCCTCAGCCCGGCAGTCCGCGGCGCACTCGCGCACCCGTTCCGACCAGGCCCCGCCGCGTCGGCAGGAGCGGCCCCGCGTCGTCGCGGGGGGCGGGCGGGCGATCCGCTGGGATCGCGTCGGGCGCGTCGCGCTGCTCGTGGTCCTGTTCGGCGTCGTGGCGCTCTACGTCGGGCCATCGATCAGCTTCTTCCACACCTACCGCGAGGCCCAGAGCCGGCGCGCGGAGGTCAGCCAGCTGCAGCGTGAGAACGTGCGCCTGCGGGCCCGCCGCACGGCGCTGAAGGACCCGCGCACGCTGGAGCGAGAGGCCCGCCGCCTGGGGCTCGTCAAGCCCGGTGAGCGGCCCTACATCGTCAAGGGTCTGCCGGGCGATCGCTGACCTGACCGGCCGCTGCGGCGGCGCTACGCTGGGCGCGTGGACGAGTTCCAGACCGCGATGTTCCAGTGGCAGGAGGGCGAGCGCCGCCTCCGGGAGGCGCTGCCCGACGAGCGCATGGCGATGGATCGCGTGACCGATCGTGTCCTGGCCGAGCTGCGCCGCCGCCTCGGCGGCCCGTTCACCATCGACGAGCTCGTCGAGCTCTACGGCCGGGGCACCGGCTGGTGCACCGACATCGCCTACGCCGTCGCGCCGGGCGCCCCGTGGGCCTGGGACGCGCGGATCACCGCCGACGCGGCCTTCGGGCGCTACGTGCGCGAGGCCAGCGACTACGCCGGTGGCCGGCGCCTGGACCCGCGTCCGGCCGACCGCCGGAGCTGAACCGAGGGAACCTGGC
>JAWVGD010000374.1:0-6830 GCA_033855515.1 Baekduia sp. | reverse complement strand
CGGGCGAACACTCGTGAAGACGCCTCATAGGCCACGGAGGGCCGGGGGCGTCGCATCGCAGGGGCGCCGGAGCCCGCGGGAACGGGCCGCTACGCGTCGAGGCGCAGGAGCATCCGCAGGATCGGCTCGGCGCGCCGCGCGTCGGGTCGCTCGCCGGTGATGAGGTCGAGGTAGGTGTAGGACTCGATCAGGCGGACGATGACGTAGGCCAGCTCGTGCAGGTCGACGGGCAGGTCGAGCCGGCCTGCGTCGGCCTCCTCGAGCAGCGCGTGCTCGATCGCGGCGATGAGCCGTGGCTGGAAGTCGGTCTCGTGGCGCGTCAGGAGCCGCATGGCGTGCTCGCCCTCGTCGGCCAGCCAGCGCTGCATGCCGGGGTCGGCGATGACGAGGTCCAGGAAGCCGCTGACGAGGGCCACGACGCGCTCGGGGCCGCTTGCGCTCACCTCGGCAGCGACGGTGTCCAGCGCCTGGCGGGCCAGGGACCAGATGACCTCCACGGCGAACCGGTCGCGGGAGCCGAACCAGCGGTAGAGCGTGACGCGGTTGACGCTGAGCGCGTCGGCGACGGCGCTCATGTCGAGGCGTTCGCCGGCCTGGAAGCGCCGGCGGCCTATCCGCAGCGCGTCGTCGGCGGTGGGGCGGTGCGACGTGGCGCTCACGTCCTCCAGGATACCCGGAACATGCAACATCAGGCGTCCGGTGTTACATCTGCTCCCGCTCGTGGTACCTCATGCAACAGACCTGTCCACGTGTTACATGAGAGGCGGAGTTCCATGGCCGAGACGTACGAGCTGGATCCGACGAGCGACTTCTACGCGCTGGAGTCGGTGCTGGCCGATCGCGACCGCGCGTTCCTGGCGGAGGTGCGGTCGTTCATGCGCTCCGAGGTCGCGCCGATCATCAACGACTACTGGACCCGCGAGGAGTTCCCGCACCAGGTGTTCCCGCGCGTCGCCGAGATCGGGATGGGCGGCATGGCGCTCGAGGGCTACGGCTGCGCCGGGCGGGGCGTGATCGTCGACGGCTTCGTCGCCATGGAGCTGGCGTCGGTCGACTGCTCGGTGGCCACCGGTCTGGGCGTCCACAACCACCTCGCGATGGGCTCGATCCACCACTGCGGCTCGGAGGAGCAGAAGGAGGACTGGCTGCCGCGCATGGCGCGCTTCGAGGCGATCGGCGCGTTCGGGCTCACCGAGCCCGAGGTCGGCTCCGGCGTCGCCCGCGGCCTGCAGACGACGGCCCGGCGCGACGGCGACGTGTGGATCCTCAACGGCGCCAAGCGCTGGATCGGCAACGCGACGTTCGCCGACGTCGTCGTCATCTGGGCGCGCGACGAGGCCGACGACCAGGTCAAGGGCTTCCTCGTGGAGCAGGGGACGCCGGGCTTCGTGGCAACCAAGATGGAGCACAAGATCGCGCTGCGCGCGGTGCAGAACGCCGACATCGTGCTGACCGACGTCCAGGTGCCGGAGTCCGCGCGGCTGCAGAACGCCAACACGTTCCTGGACACCGCCGGCGTGCTGACCCAGTCGCGGATCGCGGTGGCCTGGGAGGCCGTCGGCTGCGCGCGCGGCGCCTACGAGGTGGCCCTGCGCTACGCCAAGGAGCGCCGGCAGTTCGGGCGCCCGATCGCCAAGTTCCAGCTCGTGCAGGACCTGCTGGCGCGGATGCTCGGCAACATCGTGTCCTCCCAGTGCATGGCGCTGCGGCTGGCCCAGCTGGCCGAGATGGGCCAGGCCGGCGTCCAGCACGCGTCGCTGGCCAAGGCGTTCTGCACCGCCCGGATGCGTGAGACGACCGGCTGGGCGCGTGAGCTCCTGGCCGGTAACGGCATCCTGCTCGAGTACGACGTCGCCCGCTTCGTGGCCGACTCCGAGGCGATCTACTCCTACGAGGGCACGCGCGAGATCAACTCGCTGATCGTCGGCATGGCGATCACCGGCGAGTCGGCGTTCGTCGGCCGATGAGCGCCGTCAGGTCGAGCTGCCGGCCCGCCGCCGCGGCACGGCGTACAGGGCGCTCGTCACGCAGACCGACGCGAGCACGACCTCGAGCACGTGCGATGGGCGCATGCTGAAGAGGTCGCCGGCGCTGAGGGCGCCCAAGACGACGACGCTGGCTGCGCCCAGCAGCGCGATCGCGGCGGCTTGGGTGCGGCGCCGTTCCGCCGGCCACGGCGTCGCGACCATCGCCCACAGCGGCAGCATGAGCGACAGGCCGATCATGGTGAAGCCGGCGCCGTCGGCGGGCACGTCGGTGCCCAGCACCACGGCGACGATCGCCGAGGCGACGGCGACCAGCGCGGCGGTGCCGACGTACCAGGGCTCCGACGCCAGGGCGGCAAGGCCGCCCATGACGGTGCGCAGCGCCGGATGGTCCGGCGCTGCGGGCACGAGCTCACGGCGGGGTGGACGCGCGTCCTCCTGCACCCATTCGGCGTAGCGGCGGACCCCCTCGCGCAGCGGGGTCGTCGCGCGCCACCCGAGCTCGCGCTCGGCCCGGTCGCTGTCGATCACGAGCCCGACGAGGTCGCCGGCGCGGCCCTCGGTGTGCACGATGTCGGTCGCCGCGACCTCCTCGCGAACGATCTCGGCCAACGCGCGGACGGTCGTGGTCTCGCGGCCGCCGAGGTTGTAGGTGCGGCCCGCGGCATGGGGCGCCAGCGCCCGGACGACCCCTTCGGCGAGGTCCTCCACGTAGACGAACGAGCGCTCCTGCGCACCGGTCCCGGCGATCGTCAGAGCCTCGCCGCGCAGGGCGCGGTCCACGAAGCTCGGGATGACGGCTGCGGGCCGCGCACGAGGGCCGTAGGGGATGCCGAAGCGCAGGATCGTCGGCTCCAGGCCGTACAACTCGGCGTACGAGCGGCAATAGAGCTCGCCCGACAGCTTGCCGGCGGTGTAGAGGTGCGCGGGAGGCGCGAGCAGCGTGTCCTCGTCGACCTTGTCGTCGTCCACGTCGGAGTACACCCAGACCGTCGAGGCGTACACGACCCGCGTCACGCCCACCTGGCGGGCCGCCTCGAGGACGTTGAGCGTCCCCATGGCGTTGAGCTCGGTCGCCCACGCCGGGTGGGCCTGGACCTCGCCGACGTCGGCCGCCGCGGCGAGGTGGCAGATCGCGTCGCAGCCGCGCAGCGCCCGGGCGACGTCCTCCGTGCGCCGGATGTCGCCGATCACGGTCTGGACCTGCTCCGGGTCGTGCCACGGGGAGAGCCGCGTGTCGAGGATCCGCGGCCGGTAGCCGGCCGCGGCGAGCCGGTCGACAACGTGCGATCCGATGAAGCCTGAGCCACCGGTGACGAGCACGACTGAGGGCGCCATGCGACAGAACCTAGAGCAACGTCTCTTTGCCTCGCGTTAGCATTTCGTGGGGTGTTCGCCCCCCGGAGGCGCCGAGGATGGCGCCACCGGCCAGCACCAGAACGAGCCCGGCGGCGATCAGGACGCCTCCGCCGGCCGTCGCCCCCCATCGCTCGCCGAACAGCAGCGGCGCCAGGGCGACCGGCAGCGCCGTCTCCAGCACGAACATCGGCGGCGCGACGCGCGTGGCCGGAAAGCGCTGCATGGCGCTCATGTCGGTCAGGAGGCCGATGGCGGCGAAGGCCGCCGTCACGGCGGCGCAGGCCAGCGCCACCGCCGGCCGGTGGTGTGCGAGCTCGACGGTCACCAGCTTGCTGCCGATGGCGGTGAGCGCGAACGCGCAGCCCGCCGCCAGGATGAGGCTCCACGCCCCGGCATCGCGGCGTCCGATCGCGAACGGCCAGGCGAGGGCGATGCCGAGCGCCAGGAAGACCGCAACGACCAGGCCCGTGGCCGGAACCGCCTGCGTGCGGGCCGGGCCGGCGACGGCGAGCAGCGCGACGCCCGCGACCACGATGGCGGCCGCCACCCATTCGCGCGCGCCGACGCGCTCATGCAGAACGACGGATCCACCGACCAGCACGACGATGAGCCCGAGCGCGAGCGTCGGCTGCACGACCGTGACCGGCGCCCAGCTGAAGGCCAGGAGCTGCAGCGGCCATCCGAGGATGCCGATCGCGGTGCCCAGCACCCAGCGCGGCCGCTCCACGAGGCGCCGCAGCAGCGAGAGGCGCAGCCCGTGCTCGGCCTCGACCGCCTGCGCTTCGCCGGCCTGGAGGATCACGGCGCCGTCGAAGCACGCCGCCGCGAGCGCGGCCGCCGCCATTCCCGCCAGCACGTGGCCGTGCGCCATGCCGACAGCATGGCGGGTCGGCGGCCCGGGCTGCCAGGATGGCCGGATGCGTCGCACCACCTCTCTGGGGCTCGGGGTCGCCGGCGCGGCGGCCTGGTGCGGCCCGGCGCTGGCGCCGCTGGTCCCGCCGCTGGCCGCGTCGCTGGGCCTGCGGCGCCGGACGACCGCGCCGGGCGCGGTGGCGCTGACCTTCGACGACGGCCCGCACCCGCAGGGAACGCCCGCCGTCCTGGAGATCCTGCGCGACCACGGCGCGGTGGCCACGTTCTTCCTCGTGGGCGAGCAGGTCCGCCGCACCGGCGGCCTGCGCGACGAGATCCTCGCCGCGGGCCACGCGATCGCAGTGCACGCCGACCGCCACCGCAACCTCATGCGCCTCGCACCGCGCGCCGTGCGGTCAGACCTCGACCGCGCCGCGGCGGCGATCGGCGCCGACGCCCTGCCGATCCACCGTGCGCCGTACGGCGTCTACACCCTCGCGGCGCTCGCCGAGGTGCGACGCCGCGGCTGGACGCCGCTCCTGTGGTCGCGCTGGGGGCACGATTGGCGCGCCCGCGCGACCCCGGGCGGCGTGGCCGCCGAGGTGACGCGCGACCTGGGCGCCGGCGACGTGCTGCTCCTGCACGACGCCGACGACTACAGCGCGCCCGGCTCCTGGAGGACGACCGCGGCGGCCCTTCCGCGCGTGCTCGACGCGATCGCCGCCGCGGGCCTGCAGACGGCGCGGGTCAGTCCGGCCGGGCTTCGGTGACCGTCACGGCGGGACGGTAGTAGAGCGGCACGCACGAGTGGTGCTCGGCGACCCAGTCGCTGTTGGGCAGGTCGACGTGGTGGCCGAGCAGCCGGTGGCACGGCTGGTCGTACACGCGCCCGGTGGACGGCTCGAGCCGGTCGAAGACGATGTACTTGTAGAAGCCCGACACCATCCCGGCGGGAAGCTCGAGCCGGGACGCGTAGACGGGATCGAGCTCCCGCCGGGCCACCGCGTTCTTCCACGCCACGATCTCGTCGAGCCGCTCGGCCTGGACGACGCCGATCGCCGCGGTGAACTCGCTCATGCGGAAGTTCAGGCCGGTGACTTCGTGATCGGGCTTGCCGTAGTTGCGAAACGCCCGGGAGAACTCGAGCAGCTCCGGGTGACGCGACACGAGCATCCCGCCCTCGCCCGTCGAGACCGTCTTGGTGGCATAGAACGAGGAGACGCCGGCATCGCCCCACGTGCCGGGGTGGCGTCCATCGAGGGTCGCGCCGTGCGCGTGGGCGCAGTCCTCGATCAGGAACACGCCGGCCTCGCGGCAGACGCGGGCGATCGCCTCGACCTCGAACGCGATGTGCCCGCCGATGTGCACCAGGAACGCGGCCTTGGGGCGATGCTCGGCGATGCCGCGCTCGAACGCCGCCAGCGTCGCGCAGAGATCGTCGCGGCCGCAGTCGATGAACGCCACCTCGGCGCCGAGGTGCAGCGCGGCCAGCGGAGTCGCCATGAAGGTGTTGGACGGGCAGAGCACCACGTCGCCGGGGCCCACGCCGGCGAACGTCAGCGCCGCGAGGGCTCCGCCGGTCCAGCTGCCGAAGGCGACGGCGCCGATGCCGTCGCCGTGCCGGTCGGCCCAGAGCTGCTCGAAGCGGCGCGTCATGGCGCCTTCAGCCCACTGCTGGGAGTTGATCACCTCGTCCCACAGCGCGTGCAGCTTGGGCCGGTCGCGCGGGTCGAAGCCGATCGCGAAGCGGGTGTGATCGGACGGCGGCGGCGTGGGAGCGGGCATGGGAGCGGCAGTCATGGGCGCTCGGAGCATAGGCTCGGGCCTGGATGAGGGTGGTCATCTTCAGCGCCGACATCGGCGAAGGGCACGATCTGCCGGCGCGCGCACTGCGTGACGGGATCCTTCAGCGGCGCCCGGACGCCGACGTCCTGATCCTCGACACCCTTGCGTGTGCCGGCCCGGTCGCGCGGTTCGTCGTCCGCAGTGGCGCCGAGCTCGTCCTGGGACGGCTGCCCTGGCTGTTCGACCTCCAGTACTGGCTGATCGCGCGCTTCCCGCCGACGCGTGCGCTGATGCGTCGGCTGTCGATGCTGACCAGCGGCGGCGGCCTGCGGCGGGCGGTCGCCGCGCAGCGCGCGGACGTGGTCGTGTGCACCTACCCGGGCGCCAACGAGATCCTGTCGACCGCCCGCCGCGCCGGGCGCGTGAGCGTTCCCGTCGTGTCGGCGATCACCGATCTGGCGGGGCTCATGTACTGGGCCCATCCCGGAACCGACCTGCACCTCGTGATCCATCCGGAGTCCGCCGCCGAGATCCGCGACATCGCCGGCGTCGACGCGCGCGTCGAGTACGTGCGAGGCCTGACGTCACCGGAGTTCGAGCGCCCCGGCGACGGTGCGGCGGCGCGCGCCTGGCTGGACCTTCCACCGTCCGCGGCGGTGGTGGTCGTCTCCGGTGGTGGCTGGGGAGTGGGCGACCTGCGCGGGGCGGTGCGGGGCGCGCTGGCGGCCGGCCCCGACGTCGAGGTGCTCGCGCTGTGCGGGCGAAACGAGGCGGTGCGCAGCGCGCTCGACGGCGCCTTCGCCCACGTGCCGCGTGTGCGCGTCATGGGCTTCACCGATCGCATGGGCG
>JAWVGD010000373.1:0-3025 GCA_033855515.1 Baekduia sp. | reverse complement strand
GCTGCTGGAGTCGCTCGGCCACGAGGTCGTCGAGGCCGACCCGCCGTGGGCGCAGGCCGAGCTCTCGCGGGTGTTCACCGCATCCTTCGGCCCGGCGGTGTGCACGCAGATCCGCCTCGCCGAGATGGTCGCGGGCCGTCAGGCCACGGCCGCGGACATGGAGCCGCTGAGCTGGGCGCTGTTCGAGCTGTGCCGGTCCATCAACTCGGTCGACGCGTTGCTGGCCGAGTTCCAGCTGCACGGCGTCGGTCGCGCGCTCATCCAGTGGGTCGCGCAGTACGACGCGCTGCTGACGCCCACGCTGGCCGAGGCGCCGCTGCCGCTCGGCACGCTGAACCCGCTCGACGCCGACGACCCGATGGGCGCGTTCACGCGGTCGGCGTCGTTCACCCCGTTCACGCCGCCGTGCAACATCAGCGGCCAGCCCGCGATCTCGGTCCCGCTCTACGAGCGCGCCGACGGGCTGCCGCTGGCCGTGCAGCTCATCGGGCAGCCGGCCGAGGAGGGCGCGCTGCTGGCGCTCGCGGCGCAGCTCGAAGACGCGCACCCGTGGGCGGAGCGGCGCCCGACGCTGTAGCACCGGCGGGGCTTCCGGGCGCCCGCGGGCGCCGGGCCCGCTGTCAGGGCCGCGGGTCCTCGGTCTGGGCGTCAGGGCCGCTGAGCGGCTCGCACTGCGGGTCGGCCTGGCCGGGGCCGGTGCCCGGTTGGCAGGTCGGGTCCTGCTTGGCGCTCGGCGTCGCACCCGGCGTCGTCGTCGCCGTGGTGCCGGACTCGTCCGGGGCCGCGTGGCCACCCGTGTCGGCGGGCGGCGAGGTCGTTGTCTGCGACGGCGACGCGGCGCCCTGAGGCGTCGTGGCAGCGCTCGGCGTCGTCGTCCCGGGCGCGGGCGTGCCGCCGGGCGAGGTCGTCGTGGCGCCGGGCGTGGTCGGCACCGTGTCGGTGATCCCGGGCACCGTGTCGGAGGTCTGCGTCGGAACCGACTCCGCCGCGGTCGTCGTCAGGGCGTCGCTCGCGGTGCTCGTACCGCCGCCGCAGCCGGCGATCATGCCGCCGCCGGCACCCAGCGCCAGCACGACCAGGAACGCGGCCGCGCGCGTCGTGGAGGGGGTGTGAAGGGACCTCATCGCCTCATACGGGTAGCAGCTACGCGCCCGCGACCGCCGTCATGGTCCGGATCGGCCCGGCGCCGGGACGTGCCGCAGCGTGGAGGCTACGGACCGGTCAGGTCAGTGCGCCGACGGCGTAGACGGCCCAGCCGGCGATCGCCAGGAGGTCGATCGCCAGCCAGGCGGCCCGGCGCAGCGCGCGTCGCGACGACGCACGGCGGCGCGGCGGGTCCAGCGTCTCGATAAGGGGGGTCGCTGCTTCCATGATCCGTCCGCGTCGAACGTCGGGCCGTCGGCCGCGTCGCATCATGTCTCGGTGGGTGAGGTTTCTCCCCCATGGGCCGAATCGGGCCGTCGGCGCCGTCAAAGCGCGCCGAAACTTGTGCACCGGACTCCGGCCTCATGCGTGCGCGTGCGCCCCACCTGGGCGGCGAGACCGGCGGCCGCCTCCGGCCCGGATACCGCTCGCAGCGCGCTTTGGCAGAATGCCCCGCTCACCCCCGTCGAACCCGCACGAGGATTCACCCTTATGGCGTACGTCATCACCGAGCCCTGCATCGGCACCAAGGACAACTCCTGCGTCGAGGTCTGCCCGGTGGACTGCATCCACCCGACCCCGGACGAGCCCGACTACGACAAGGTCGAGATGCTCTACATCGACCCGGAGGAGTGCATCGACTGCGACGCGTGCGTCGAGGCATGCCCGGTGGACGCCTGCTTCGCCGAGGACCAGGTCCCCGAGGAGTGGAACAAGTTCGTCGCCATCAACGCGGACTACTTCAAGAAGGCCTAGCGCTGTCGCAGTCGGTCACCGACCGGCTGGTCGAGAACGCGGCGGCGCATGCCGCCGCGTTCACCCCGTCGTTGCAGACCCCGCGTCCGGCGCAACGGGTCGCGGTGGTCGCGTGCATGGATGCGCGGCTGGACCTCTTCGGCATCCTCGGGCTCGCCCCGGGTGACGCGCATCTGATCCGCAACGCCGGCGGCGTGGCGACCGACGACGTCATCCGGTCGCTGTCGATCTCCCAGCGCAAGCTCGGAACGCGCGAGGTGGTGCTGGTGCACCACACCGACTGCGGCATGCTCACCTTCACCGAGGACGAGTTCCGCCGCGAGCTCCTGGACGAGACCGGCATCAAGCCCGCCTGGGTCGCGGAGGCGTTCACCGACCTGGACGCCGACGTCCGCAGCTCGATCGCCCGCATCCGGACGAGCCCCTTCATCCCGCACCGCGACCGTGTCCGCGGGTTCGTCTACTCGGTGGAGACCGGCCTCCTGCGCGAGGTCAGAAGCACCGTCGAACCCGGCGCCCCGACCCCTTAGAGGAAATCTCTACAAAGTCGGTAGGCTTTGGTGCCTCACATCCGATCGAGGAGGCACCGACATGTCCGTCACCGACGAGCTGCTGCGCAACGCCGAGGACTATGCCGCGCGGTTCGACAAGGGCGACCTCCCGCTCCCGCCCGCCAAGAAGATCGCGATCGTCGCGTGCATGGATGCGCGCCTGGACCCGCAGGCGCTGCTGGGGCTCTCAGAGGGCGACGCGCACGTCATCCGCAACGCCGGCGGCGTGATCACCGACGACGAGATCCGGTCGCTGACGATCTCCCAGCGGCTGCTCGGCACCGAGGAGATCGTGCTGATCCACCACACCGACTGCGGGATGCTGACCTTCGAGGACGATGCGTTCCGCCGCTCGATCCAGGACGAGACCGGCATCAAGCCCGAATGGGCGGCCGAGGCGTTCCCGAACCTCGAGGAGGACGTGCTGCAGTCGCTGGCGCGGGTGCGCGCGAGCCCGTTCATCCCCAAGAAGGACTCCGTGCGCGGGTTCGTCTACGAGGTGGAGACGGGAACCCTTCGCGAGGTCATCTGACCCCGCGCAAGGCTCGAGCCACGCTCCCAGGCCTAGCCCGCCA
>JAWVGD010000372.1:0-6618 GCA_033855515.1 Baekduia sp. | reverse complement strand
TACGCCAAGCGCAACGTCATCTTCTCCGCGGCCGCCTCGTCGATCCGCATCGGCCCGGCGCGCTTCGCCTGGGACCTCGACGGCAACGGCAGCTTCGAGACCGACACGGGCGACCAGGCGACGGTCTCGACGAGCTACGCCGGCGCCGGGCACCGCGACGTGCGCGTCCGGGTCACCGACGGCTACGGCACCCAGTCGATCTCGGCACCGCTGATCGTCGACGTCGGCGCGGCGGTCGACCGCGCGCCGATCGTCACGCTCACCGCGCCCGACATCGTGCAGGCCTCCGGCGACGCGGGCGTGATCCTCGACGCCAGCGGCTCGAGCGGCGCCAACGACGACGACCGCTCGCTGACCTTCAGCTGGGACCTCGACGGCAACGGCAGCTACGAGACCGCGACCGGCGCGACGCCCAAGGCGCAGGCCACGCTCCACGGTCCGGGCGACCACCTCGTCCGTGTCCGCGCGACCGACGCGTTCGGCAACTCGGCCACCGCCGAGAAGACGATCTTCGTGAGCGGCCAGGCCGAGGTGACCCACAACTGCCAGGGCCGGGAGCAGTTCAAGTCGGTGTCCTACGGGCCCGCGCGCGTGTCGGGGTGCTGGACGGCCGTCGCGCGCCCGAGCGCCGGGACGCTGTGGATCGCGCACGGCAACGTCGGCCTCAACGGCCTCGTGCTCCAGAAAGGCACGAAGGGCACGGCGAAGTCCCGTACGTTCGCCGACTGCTCGGGCGCCTGCGCGTCGGCCCAGGCCCTGTTCAACGACGAGGGCCAGGGCGCGCGGCTGGCGCTGGACCCCAGCGACGGCTCGCTGGTGTCCAACGGGCCGATCGCCGTCCACGCGACCGGCAGCGGGGTGGACCTCACGATCAACGACGGCCCGCTCGACGTCACCCTGCCGGCGACCACCGCCCAGACCGAGCAGAGCATCATCTTCCACCCGCCGTTCGGCGCCAACCTGCTGTTCCTGAAGGTGGCCGACGAGGTCGAGGTGCGGATGCCGGAGTCCGGCGTCGCCACCACGTCGCTGTCGGCGCAGCTGCCGCCGCAGATGCCCGGCGCCTCGGGCGACGTGACGCTGCGGTCGACCGAGAGCCAGGGCATCGTCCTGGACCACCTCAAGCTGGAGGTGCAGACCGGCGTCCTGTCGGACTACCTCAAGCTCGCCTCGCTGTCGATCGAGTACGAGCGCGCCGACGAGCAGTGGACCGGCCACGCCGAGCTCGGGCTGCCGGGCATCGGCGGCAAGGAGTTCGACCTCGAGGTCGAGCTCTCGATCGCGCACGGCAAGTTCAAGTCGATCTTCGGCCAGGTCGACGGGCTGCAGGTCGAGCTCGGCCCGGGCATCCTGCTGCAGCGGCTGCGCGCGGGCGTCGGGGTCGACCCGCTCGACCTCCAGGGCGGGATCGGCATCAGCGCCGGGCCCAAGATCGCGGGCACCGAGCTGTTCAGCGTCGACGGCGACCTGCGGGTCACGTTCCCGTCGGCCCAGGCGCCGTACGTGCTCTTCCAGGTCGCCGGCAACACGCAGATGCTGAACCAGATCACGCTGACGCAGGGCATCCTGCGCATCGCGACCAACGGCTTCTTCGAGGCGCGCGGCGGGATCAGCCGGTCGGTCGGCATCGGCTACTTCGACGCCGACATCGGCGGATGGTTCACCTTCAACAAGGTCAACATGACCGGCAACGCCGAGGCGGGGATCCAGCTCCTGGGCCAGAAGGTCCCCCTGCTCGGCGCCCACGCGGTGCTCTCGACCAAGGGCATCGCCGCGTGCGGCGAGGTCCCGGTCATCAAGGTGGGCGGCGGGATGGGCTACCGCTGGGGCGGCAAGTTCACCACCTTCGGCGGCTGCGACCTCGGGCCCTACAGCGAGGACCGGCCGGAGGGGATCCCGGACGGCTTCGGCGTCCGCGCGGCGGCCGCGGCGACGCGCGCGCCGTCGGTGCGGCTGGCCGCGGGGCTGCGCTCGGCGAACATCGCGGTGAGCGGGGGCGGGGCGCCGCCCAAGGTCAAGGTCCTGGACGCCAAGGGCCGCACGGTGGTCGACGCGACCGCCGAGCAGCTGACGCCCAAGGTGATGGTGCTGCTGGACGCCAACACCAACACCACCCAGATCGTCCTCAAGAAGCCAGCACAGGGTCGCTACATCGTCGTGCCCGTGGCGGGCTCGGCCGCGGTGACCAAGGTCGTCCACGCGGTCGACGCCGGTCCGCAGCGCGTGCGCGTGACGGTCGCCGGCCACGGCGCGCGGCGCACGGTCCGCTGGACCGTCACGCCCCGCCTGCAGCGCGGGCAGCAGCTGACGCTCGGCGAGGCCACCGCGCTCGACGGGGCGGGCCAGGAGATCCTGACGACGGCGAGCTCGACGGGCACGCGCGCGTTCGCGCCGCAGGAGGGCCACGGCGAGCGGCGTGTCGTGACCGCGACGATCCTCACCGGCGGCCTCGGGCGCCCGCCGGTCGTGGCCGGGCGCTTCGCGGCGCCGCGCACGGCGCGTCCCGCCAAGCCGACCGGCCTGAAGCTGGTGCGCAAGGGCCGGACGGTGACCCTGACGTGGGCGGCCGGCGCCAAGCCGGCCGGGGGCTGGCGGGTCACGCTGGCCGCCGGCTCGCTGCGCACCGTGGACGCGCTGATCGGCGGCGGGCGCCATTCGTACGCGCTGCCGGAAGTGCCGGTCCAGCTGCCCGTCACCGCCGAGGTCGTCGGGATCGGCGCCGGCCGCGCTGCCGGCACGCCGGCGAGGGTCGCGCTGCGCGAGGGCGCGCGTCGGTCCGGCGCGGGCGGGGCCGCCGACGCGGCCCCGCGCAAGCTCACGGCCCGCCGGGCCGGGCGCAAGCTCGTCGTCCGCTGGTCGCCGGGCCCCGAGGCAGTGCGGCGCTTCACCGTCGGAGTCCGGATCGCGGCGGGCAGGACGGTGACGCTGCACGCCAACCCGCACGCGCCGACGGTGACCGTCGCCGGTCTGCCGAAGGGCGCCGCGACGGTCCGCGTCGAGGTCCGGGCCGAGCGCTTCAGGGGCGGGACGAGCAGGGCGCTGGTGCTCAGCGGGAGGCGCTAGGCCGTCCATCCAGGATCGCCTGACGAGCAGGTGACGCCGCCGTGGCGTCAGCTACCGTGCCCCGCCGATGCCCGTACGGTCCAAGCTCCTCACACGCCGCCGGCCGGCCGCGTCGGCGTGTGCGGCGCCCGACACGCCGTGATCGCCGCGCGCTCGGGCTCCGGCCGCCGGATCGTCATCGAGGACGAGGGCGACGGCATGATCAAGACGAACACCCTCAGCGATCTGTCGGGCTTCTGGCTGGCGCTGGCGCTGAGCAGCGGCGTGTCCTAGAGGCGGCACTACTATGAGGGGAGCACCCGGCCGCGCCCTCCGCGCGGTCGCTGCGCATGCCCACATGGCCGCACTCCGCCCGCTTCTCACCCATCTCGCCGACGACCCCAACGGCCCCCGCCTCGCCCGCGAGGGCGGCCGGGCCTTCGTCTCGGCCTCCTACCGCCCGTACGTCATCGGGGCCCTGCTCGACGGCCTCGATGGCCCCATGGCAGGCCGTCCCGCGCTCGTCGTCGCCGCCGACGACCGCCAGGCCCGCGACCTGGCCGCCGACCTGCGCCACTGGCTCGCGCCGCGCCCCGTGCGCTTCTATCCGAGCCGCGGCGTCGCCTACGAGTCGCACCTCGCGCCGCCGCCGCACCTGGTCGGCCTGCGCGTCGCCGCCCTGGACGCGCTGCTGCGCGAGCCGACCGACGACGTCGAGGCGCCGGTCGTCGTCGTCTCCGCCGTCGCGCTGAGCGAGAAGGTCCCCGACCCGTCGCTGCGGCCCAAGTCCTTCACGCTGAAGGTCGGCGACCTGCTCGACCTCGACGAGGTCTCCGCCGACCTCGTCGCCGCCGGCTACGAGCGCGTCGACCAGGTCGACGACCGCGGCCAGTTCGCGATCCGCGGCGGCATCCTGGACGTCTACCCGGCCACCGCCGACCACGCCGTGCGCGTCGACCTCTTCGACATCGAGATCGAGTCGCTGCGCGAGTTCTCGACGTTCACCCAGCGGTCGCTGGCCGAGCTGACCGAGCTCGAGATCGCCCCGGCGGCCGAGCTGGCCGTCGAGCACCGCGAAGCCGCGGAGATCGCCGCGGTCTCCGACGCCGAGGACCGCCCCGACGTGGCCGAGCTGCTGCCCGTCGACCAGTTCCACGCGTTCCTGGACCTGGCCCCCGGCGACGCCGCGGTCGTGCTGGCCGAGGAGGCCGAGATCGGCCCCGCGCTCGCCGACCACTGGCAGGACGTCTGCGCCGCGTTCCACGCCACCGACGCGCACGATCTGTACGTCAAGCCCGAGCACGTGACCGCGGCGCTCGACGCCCGCGCCCACGTCCGCCTCAGCGCGCTGTCGGGCGACCAGCCGTTCGAGTTCCGCGCCCAGGCCGCGGACCTCGGCGCCCGCTCGCTGCGCGAGGCCGAGCCGCAGCTCGAGAAGCTCGTGCGCTCCAACTACCGCACGGTGGTCACCTGGCCGCGCCGCGGCGAGGGTGAGCGCACGGCCTACAACCTGGCCCGGCTGAAGGCCCACTGGCTCGAGGGCGACGCATCGGACACCACCGAGCCGGGCGAGCTGCGCTTCGTCGCCGCGGGCCTGCGCGACGGGTTCATCGCCGCCGGGCCGCGCATCGCGATCATCCCCGAGCACCGGCTGTTCCGGCGCAAGCGGGCCGAGCGCGCCGACGGCGTCCAGACGCGCCGCCGCGGCGCCCTGCGCTCGTTCAGCGACCTGCGCACGGGCGAGCACGTCGTCCACGAGGATCACGGCGTCGCCCGCTTCGCGGGGTTCGAGACCAAGACCGTCGCCAGCGTCACGCGCGACTACCTGCAGCTCGAGTTCGCCGGCAGCGACAAGGTGTACATGCCGGTCGAGCAGCTCGCCAAGATCTCGCGCTACCTGGGGGCCGGCGGCGGCTCGCCGACGCTGAGCAAGCTCGGCGGCAAGGCGTGGGAGACGATGAAGGCCCGCGCCCGGCGCGCGGCCCAGGAGCTCGCCGGCGAGCTGCTGAACCTGTACGCCGAACGGCGCAAGCGCGCCGGCCACGCCTACCCCGAGGACTCGGAGTGGCTGCGCGACTTCGAGGAGAAGTTCCCCTACACCGAGACGCCCGACCAGCGCGAGACGATCGAGGTCGTCAAGGCCGACATGGAGCGCTCCACGCCGATGGACCGGCTGATCTGCGGCGACGTCGGTTACGGCAAGACCGAGGTGGCGCTGCGCGCCGCCTTCAAGGCCGCCGACGACGGCAAGCAGGTGCTCGTCCTGGCGCCGACGACGATCCTCGCCCAGCAGCACTACGGCAACTTCGCCGAGCGGCTGAAGGACTACCCCTTCACCGTCGACCACGTCTCGCGCTTCCGCACCCCCAAGGATCAGAAGCAGGTCGTGGCCGCCTTCAACGAGGGCAAGGTCGACATCCTGGTCGGCACCCATCGCCTCCTGGGCCGCGACATGCGCGGCAAGGACATCGGGTTGATCGTCGTCGACGAGGAGCAGCGCTTCGGCGTCAAGCAGAAGGAGCTGCTGCGCCAGCTCAAGCTCAAGGTCGACGTCATCGCGATGTCGGCCACGCCGATCCCGCGCACGCTGCAGATGTCGATGGCGGGCATCCGCGACATCTCGGTCATCGAGACGCCACCCGAGGGTCGCCGGCCGGTCAAGACGTACGTCGGCGAGTACGACGAGGAGCTCGTCAAGCAGGCGATCATCCGCGAGCACAACCGCGGCGGCCAGGCGTTCTTCGTGCACAACCGCGTCGAGTCGATCGACGAGACGGCCGAGCGCCTGCGCGGCCTGTGCCCCGGCGTGCGCTTCGAGGTCGCCCACGGCCAGCTCGACGAGAAGGAGCTCGAGAAGCGCATGCTGAGCTTCCTGCGCGGGGAGGCCGAGGTGCTCGTCGCCACGTCGATCATCGAGTCGGGCATCGACATCCCGCAGGCCAACACCCTGATCGTCGAGCGCGCCGACACGTTCGGGCTCGCCCAGCTCTACCAGATCCGTGGACGCGTCGGCCGCTCTCGCGAACGCGCCTACGCCTACCTGCTGTACCCCGCCCACTCGGCGCTGACCGAAGAGGCGATGAAGCGCCTCAGCGCGCTGAGCGACTACACCGAGCTCGGCGCCGGCTTCAAGATCGCCATGCGCGACCTCGAGATCCGTGGCGCCGGCAACCTGCTCGGCGACGAGCAGTCCGGCCACGTGGCCGCGCTCGGCTTCGAGCTGTACATGCAGATGCTCGACGAGGCGGTGCAGGAGGCCAGCGAGCGTCCCGACGACGAGGAGGAGCGCGAGCCCGTGCGCCTCGACGTCAACGTCGACGCCTACGTGCCGGCGGACTACATCCCCTACGAGCAGGCCAAGATCGAGGTCCACCGTCGCGTCGTCGGCGCGCTCGAGCTCGCCGACGTGGAGCGCCTGCGCGAGGAGCTCGAGGACCGCTTCGGCGACGTGCCCGAGCCGGTGCAGAACCTCCTGTCGCTGCAGCAGGCGCGCATCAAGCTCGGCCAGGCCGGGGCGCGTGCGGTCACGTTCCGCGGCGACCGGCTCACCGTCACCCCGATCGACCTCGAGGGCGA
>JAWVGD010000371.1:0-8119 GCA_033855515.1 Baekduia sp. | reverse complement strand
GCCTATCCGGTCGGGCTGGCCGATCCGGGCCTCACCCGCGCCTACCCGACCTACGACCTGTGGAAGGCCTGGGGCGCCCGCGCCCCGAGCGACCCGGCCCCGGCGCTGCCGGCGTCCTGCGCCGCGCCGCCGGGCTGAGGGCCTCAGGTGGCCGGCGCCTGCCCGTGCATCAGCGCGCCCAGCACGGGATCGGTGCCGCGCAGGTGCGCCGCGGCGGCGTCGTCCATCCGTCCGCTACGCCGAGACGCTGAGGGCCTCGCCGTCGAGCGCGTTGAGCGCCCGCTCGATCGAGGTGCTGATGCAGGTGAACGACGGGGTGTCGCGCAGCGTCCAGGCCGAGGCCTCCGTGCTGCGCAGGCGCTGGACGAGGTCCAGGAACGCCCCGGCGTCGTTCGTGTCGAAGGCGACGACGAACTCCTGGTCGTCGAGGCCGAACGAGTACGTGGTGTGGTTGTCGACGGTGGGGTACTCACGGCCGACCTTGATGTGCTCCTGCATGATCCGCCAGCGCTCGTCGGGCGCCAGCGCGTACCACTCGCGCGTCTTGACGAACGGGTAGACGAACAGGTACTTCCCCTTGAAGCGACGGGGGATCTGACGTTCCTCGTCGGAGTACTCCGACGCCTTGCGCAGGCCGAGGAACGAGTACGGCTGCGTCGCCCACTTCATCAGGCCGGACTGCGCGAGGACGACGTGGAACTCGTGGATGCGATCCAGGTTCTCGGCCTCCATCACGAGCATCAGCTCGACATCGCCGCGCGTGCCGACCAGCGAGAAGCCCTGCACGAGATGGTCGGTGCCGAAGTCCTCGCAGGCGGCGAGGAACTCGCGCTTGTGCTCGGCTCGCTCGGACTCCGGCAGGCGGCGCCAGGCAGGATCGAGCTTCAGGAAGGTGTACTTGACGAAGTGACGGTCGGCCATGGGAGCTCATGAAGTGTAGTTAGCTCCCCGGGAATTCCCGGGCCCGGCTCGGTACGATTAACCGTGATGCGCATCGCGCTCGTCTCTCCCTACTCCTGGACCTATCCGGGAGGAGTCATGCGCCACATCGAGGCGTTGCAACGGGAGTTCTCCGCCATGGGTCATGACGTCCGCGTGCTGGCGCCCGTGGACCCGCCCGATCGCTGGTCGGCCCGGCGCCATCGCGGCGCCGTCCCACAGGAGCGCGAGCAGCCCGAGTGGCTCATCCCGCTCGCCCGGACGATGGGCTTCCCGGCCAACGGCGCCGTGTCGAACCTGATGATGCCCAACGCGCAGTTCATCAGCGAGCTGCGCAACGAGCTCCGTCACGGCGGCTACGACGTCGTGCACCTGCACGAGCCGGTCGTGCCCACCGTCGGCTGGGACACGCTGATGACGTGCCCGGTGCCGATGGTCGCCACCTTCCACTGCTACTCGACCAACGCGGTGAGCAACAGCATCGCCGTGGCGATCGGCGCCCGCCGCCGGCTGAACCGGGTCAAGGCCCGGATCGCCGTCTCGGAGGCCGCCGCGTGGACGGGCGAGCGCTTCTACGGCGGCCGCTACCGGGTCATCCCGAACGGCGTCTCCGTGCCCGAGTCGCTCGAGCTGACCCCGGCGGCGCCGATCACCGCCGAGCGGCCGCTGCAGATCGCGTTCGTCGGCCAGGCCGTCGAGCGCAAGGGCCTGCCCGTCCTGCTGCGCGCCTTCGAGGCGCTGCGCGAGCACGTCCCCGCCGAGCTGAAGATCGTCGGCGCGACGCCCGAGGAGGTCGAGCCGCTGCTGCTCGACGGCCGCGAGGGCATCACCGTCCTGGGCAAGGTCGACGACGAGACCAAGGTCGCCACGCTCCACGCCGCCGACGTCCTGGCCGCCCCGTCGCTGGGCGGGGAGAGCTTCGGCATGGTCCTGACCGAGGCCTTCGCCGCCGGCACGCCGGTCGTCGCCTCCGACATCGCCGGCTACCGCGACGTCGTCCGTGACGGCGTCGACGGCGTCCTGGTGCCCCGCGGCGACGCCGCCGCGCTGGGCGAGGCGCTGCGCAGCCTCGCGCTGGACCCGGCCCGCCGGGACGCCCTGGCGCACGCCGCCGCAGAGTCCGCCCAGAAGTACGCCTGGCCGCGCGTCGCCGCCCAGGTCCTGGAGACCTACGAGCAGGCGATCGCCGTCGGCGAGCCGCAGGGCGTGCTGCAGCGCGCGGGCGTCCGCCTCGGCGCCGTCAACGCGGATCTGCAGCCGCGCCGCCCGGCGCGCCGGCTGCCCAGCATCGAGCCGCCCATGCCGGCCGGCCGCGCGCGCCGCCCCGGGCGCGCGTTCGTGCGCCGCGCGGTGATGGGCCTCATCGCCGCCGCGATCCTCGCCGGCTCCTTCTTCGCCGTGCAGAGCATCGGGCTGAGCCGCATCGGCCACTCGCTGCTGCACGCGACGGCCTCCTGGGTGCTCGTCGCCCTCGGGCTGATGTGCCTGTCGATGGGCGTGCGCGCGCTCTCCTGGCACGCGATCCTCAAGGCCGCGATGCCGGCCACGCCGCGCCCGCGGCTGCGCGACGCGTTGCAAGGGACGATGATCGGCGTGCTCATGTCGGCGACCCTGCCGGCCCGCCTCGGCGAGCCCGCGCGCGCGATGATCGTCGCGCGCCGCCTCGGCCGCCCGCGCGAAGGGCTGCCGGTCGTGCTCGGCACGATCGTGTCCCAGGCGCTGCTGAACATCCTCGCGCTGGTGATCCTCGGCTTCGTGATGTTCCAGTCGGTGCCGGTGTTCCACAGCCACCAGGGCGGCCTGTTCGCGTTCGCGGCGCTGCCGCTGGTCATCCTGGGCGCGGTGCTCGGCGCGCCGGCGCTGCTGCGCGAGGGCGGCCGGTCCCGCAGCGCCCGCGTGCGCACGTGGGCCCGCCAGGCACGCAACGCGACCGCGCAGGTGCGCGCCGGCCTGCTCGTCTTCCGCCAGCCGCGCCTCGGCGCGGTCGCCATCTCGGCGCAGCTCTTCGCCTGGGTCGTCCAGTGGATGTCGTGCTACGTGCTGCTCGTCGCCTTCGGGCTCGACCACCGCGCCGGCATCGGCGCCGCCGCGGCCGTCCTCTTCGCCGTCAACGTCAGCGCGGTCCTCCCGGCCACGCCGTCCAACCTCGGCGTGTTCCAGGCCGCGTGCGTCTTCGTGCTGCACAAGGGCTACGGGATCAGCGTGGAGGATGCGCTGGGCTACGGGATCATCCTGCAGGCCGTCGAGATCGCCACGGCGTTCGTCATGGGCGCGCCCGCGCTGCTGACCGAGGGCGTCAGCTGGCGCGACGTCCGCCTGCGCGCGATGCACGCCGCCCCCGTGGAGCTTCCGCCGCTTCCCCGTCGCGGCGACGCGGCGCACGAGGGCAAGGCGTGACAGCACGCGCGGCGCCGGCAGCGCTCTTCGCGCTGACCGCCGCCGCGCTCGTCGCCGGGTGCGGGAGTGCCGTCGACCGCAAGGACCTGGAGTCGAAGATCGCCGAGTTCGTCCACCAGCAGACCGGCACGACGATCACCGTCCATTGCCCGGACGGGGTGAAGGCCGACAAGGGCACGCGCGTCCGCTGCACCACCGTCCTGTCCGGCGCGCCGGCCGACATCGACATCCTCTTCGGCGACAAGGGCCACTTCCGCATCACGCAGACGCGGCTGAAGACGCAATAGGCGCCCCCGGGCGCCCTACCCTGGGCGGAGGGAGCCGCGCCGGGACGCCGGAGCTATGGCAGGCGCCCGACCCGCGGCAGCGACAGCAGCCCGGCGCCGAGCAGTAGGAGCAGGCCGGCGATGGCGAAGCCCGAGGTGATCTCCTGCTGCTGGTGCTTGGTCGCCAGTTGAGACCCGAGCGACGAGTAGATGCCGCGTAGCTGGTCGGCATCGCCGCTGGTGAACGCGCGGCCACCGGAGACCTGGGCGATCTGCCGCAGGGTCTGGGGGTCGGGCGGCACCGCGATGGGTGGGCTCAACGGGCTGACCGGGTTCGGGATCGTGGCGTCGGGGGTGCCGAGCGCGACCGTGTAGATCGGGACCTTGAGCCGCTTGGCGATGCGCGCGACCGAGACCGGGTCGCGGCCCGCCGTCGTGGTGCCGTCCGAGAGCAGGACGATCGCCGACGCGGGACGCTTCGCCGCGCGGCCGTTGGGCGCCAGGCTGTCCAGGGCGGCCTGCAGCGCCTCACCGGTCGCGGTCGCGCCGACGGCCTCCTGGCCCTCGATCGCGCTCTTGATCGTGCCGCGGTCGGTGGTCGGGCGCTGGACGCCGTCGGGGCCGTCGGAGTACGTCACGACGCCGACGCGGGTCGCCTTCGGCAGCCGGTCGACGAACGTCAGCGCGGCCTGCTCGGCGGCGGTCAGGCGGTCGGGCTTGACGTCGGTGGCCGACATCGACCCGGAGTGGTCGGTGACCAGGACCAGCGAGGCGCCCTCGACCGGGACGGCGATCATCCGCTGCGGCTTGGCGAGGGCGAGCGCGAGGGCCGCCATGGCCAGCAGCGCCAGCGCCGACGGGACGTAACGCCGCCAGGCGGGAACGACCGCGCCCGCCTGCGCCAGCGTTGCGGCGGCGGGGAAGCGGATCGCGTAGCGCGTCGCCCGCCGGCGGTGGGCCCACAGCGCGGCGACCGCCAGCGGCACGGCCAGCAGCGCCAGCAGCCACGTGGGGGAGGCGAAGCTGATCGCGGCGATCATCGCAGGCGCCGTCCCAGCTGGAGGAGCCAGTCCTCGTCGGTGCTCAGCGGCGCGTGGTCGACACGCAGGCGGCGCAGCTCGGCGTGCAGCGTCTGGCGCCGCTCGGCCTCCAGCGCCTCGAAGCGCTCGCGCACCCGCGGCCGCGACGTGTCGACCTCCATGCGCTTGCCGGTCTCGGGGTCGACGATCGCGATGCGGCCCACGGGCGGCAGGGTCGCCTCGCGCGGATCGTGGACCTCGACGGCCAGGACGGCGTGGCGGGCGCGCAGCGATCCCAGCGCGCGCGCCCAGTCGTGCTGCTCGCGGAAGTCGGAGACGACGACGACCAGCCCGGGCTGGCGCGCGACGCGGCCGATCCGCGCGAGCGCGTCGGCCAGCGCGGTCGGGTCGTGCTCGCCGTCGCGGCCCACGCCGTCGGCCAGCGCGCGGCGGAGCGCCACGACGCCGGCCTTCGAGCCGCGCGGCGGCAGCAGGCGCGGCTCGCCCGCGCCGAAGGTCAGCACGCCGACGCGCCCGGCGTGCCGGAGCGCGAGGCGGCCGAGGGCCAGTGCGACGCCCTCGGCGACGTCGGCCTTCAGGCGGTGCGCGGTGCCGAACGCCATCGACGCCGAGACGTCGACGGCGAGCCAGGTCGTGAGCGTGCGCTCGGGCACCTCGAGGCGCACGTGCGGCTCGCCGCTGCGAGCGGTCGCCGCCGCGTCGATGCGGCGCACGTCGTCGCCGAACGCGTACGGCCGCAGCTGGGCGAGCTCGGTGCCCGCGCCGACGCCGGCCGCGCGCCGGTCGCCCGGGAGCGCCCCGGCGACGCGCTGGGTGACGGCGAGCGCCAGCGCGTCCAGCAGCGCGGGCGGCATCGGGCCCGGGCCCTGGCGGGCGGCGGGCGGAGCCAGCGGGGATGTGGGCCCGGTGGGGCTCACGCCACCTGCGTCCGGGTGTGGTGGTGCTGGTAGCGGTCCTCGGGCTCGGTCACCGCGTCGAGCACGCGGTTGAGGATCGCGTCGGCGCTGACGCCCTCGCTGAGCGCGTCGTAGGAGAGCACGAGGCGGTGGCGCAGGACGTCGGGCGCGAGGTCGCGCACGTCGCCCGCGTTGACGTAGCCGCGGCCGCGGAGCATCGCCAGCGCCCGGGCGGCGTGGATCAGGCCGATCGGCCCGCGCGGGCTGGCGCCGTACTCGACCAGGCCGGCCAGGTCACCGAGGCCGTGGTTCTCGGGGTGGCGCGTCGCGTCGGCCAGGGCGACGGCGTAGGCGATGATGTCGCGGTCGACCATGACGTCGGCGACGGCCTTGGCGTAGCGCTCCAGGTCGGGCAGCGCCAGGCGCTGGCGCACCTCCGGGGCCGGGTTCAGCGAGCGGCCGACGACCGCGGCCTCCTCGCCCGGCGTCGGGTAGTCCACGATGAGCTTCATGAGGAACCGGTCGACCTGCGCCTCGGGCAGCGGGTAGGTGCCCTCGGACTCGATCGGGTTCTGCGTGGCCAGCACGAGGAACGGGTGGGGCACCGGGAAGCTCGTGCCGCCGATCGTCACCTGATGCTCCTGCATGACCTCCAGCAGCGCCGACTGGACCTTCGCCGGGGCGCGGTTGATCTCGTCGGCGAGCAGCACGTTGCCGAAGACGGGGCCGAGCTCGGTGTCGAAGCGGCCGGTGTCCGGGCGCCAGATCCGGGTGCCGACGAGGTCGGCGGGGACGAGGTCGGGGGTGAACTGCACGCGGCGGAAGGTCCCGCCGACGACGTCGGCCAGCGTGCGGACCGTCAGCGTCTTGGCCAGGCCGGGAACCCCCTCGAGCAGGACGTGGCCGCCGGCCAGCAGGCTGACGAGCAGGCGCTCGAGCATCGCGTCCTGCCCGACGATGACGCGCTTGATCTCGTGCAGGGCCTCGCTGAGCGCGCGGCGCGGGTCCTCGTGCGGGTCGTTGGCGGTGGGGATGTCGTGGATCTCGTCCATCAAGGGTCTCCTTGGGTCTCAGATGAGGCGGCCGAACCAGCGCAGCGAGAGCAGCGAGCCGAGCGCCAGGAGCACGAGCCCGGCACCCGCGAAGCCGGCGGTGATCTGGCGCGGCTCGTTGCGGTGGCTGAGCTGGGAGCCGAGCCGCTGGTACACCGACGACAGATCGCCGGCGGTCGCAGCCGAGTAGGACTTGCCGCCCGAGGCGTCGGCGATCGCGCGCAGCGACGCCTCGTCGGGCGGGACGGGCTTGGTCACCATGCCGGAGGCCGGGTTGCCGGGCGTGCGCGGGACGGTGATCGTCCCGCCGGCGGTGCCGAGGGCCACGGTGTAGATCGGGATCTTCAACCGGCCCGCGGCCTGGGCGGCCGCGACGGGGTCGACGCCCGCGGTCGAGGCACCGTCGGAGAGCAGGACGATCGCCGACGGCGGCTTCTTGCCGTTGAGGGCCGGGGCGCGCTGGAGCGCGCGCGTGGCGGTCTGGATCGCCTCACCGGTCGCGGTGCCGCCGCTGGAGCGCAGGTGGCTGAGCGCGAGGGCGAGGGCGTCGCGGTCCTGCGTGGGGGACTGCAGGACCTGCGGGATCTGGTTGAACGCCATGATGCCGACCTTGACCTGCTTGGGCACGCCGTCGACGAAGCGCTGCCCGGCCCGGCGGGCGGCGACCAGCCGGGTCGGTGCCACGTCGGTCGAGAGCATGGAGCCGCTGACGTCGGTCGCGAGCATGACCTGGGCCTGCTCGACGGGCACGGCGACCGTGCGCTGCGGCCGTGCGGCGGCGACGATCAGGATGGCCACCGCCAGCGCGAACGCCAGCAGCGGGACGTGCCGGCGCCAGCGGGGCCGCTCGGGTGCGACCGACGGAGCCATGACAGGCGCCGCGAACGCCGCCGCCGCCCGCCCGCGCTCGCGCTGCGCCAGCACGTACCAGGCGGCCAGCGCCGGGACGATCAGCAGCGCGAGCAGGACGAGCGGGGCGCCGAAGCTCATGGAGTTTTGGCCGGGCGCGGTCGCAGCGTGACGCCGACCTTCTGGGTCTGGCCGCTCTGCCGCTTGACCGTCAGCTCGATGTGATCGCCGGGGCCCTTGCTGTTGATGACGGTCGACAGCGCCGTCGGGTCGGCGATCGCCTTGCCGTCGATCTGGGTGACCACGTCGCCCACCTGCAGGCCGGCCGCCTCGGCCGGGCCACCGGCCGTCACGCCGGAGATCTGGGCGCCGGTGGCCGAAGGGCTGCTGGTCAGCACGGGGCTGATCTCGACGCCGAGCCACGCATGGCTGACGGTGCGGCCCTGCTCGAGGCCGGGGAGCACCTGGCGCACGGTGTTGGACGGGACGGCGAAGCCGATGCCCACGTTGCCCGAGCCGCCGGCCGAGGTGGCGATCTGCGACGTGACGCCGATGACCTTGCCGCCGTCGTCGAGCAGCGGGCCGCCGGAGTTGCCGGGGTTGATCGCGGCGTCGGTCTGGATGACGTCGTCGATCTGGTAGTGGTTGGGCGCCTGCAGGGTCCGCCCGAGGCTGGAGAC
>JAWVGD010000370.1:0-3766 GCA_033855515.1 Baekduia sp. | reverse complement strand
ACCGTGAAGAGCGAGAGCCCCGCGGTGAACATCCTGCGGCGGCCGAGAGCTCGGCGACGATCGTCGCGCTGCCCCAGCCGTCCTCGTTGCCGCGCAGCAGCGCGAGGATGAGCAGGAACAGTCCGGCGGTGAGCGTGATGAGGCCGCCGAGGTCCACGCGCCGCGCCGCCCGGTCCTTGGACTCCAGGACACGGGCCCGCGTGATCGCCAGGCACGTCAAGCCGAGCGGCAGGTTGATCAGGAAGATCCAGCGCCAGCCGAGGCCGCTCGTGAGCGCCCCGCCGACGAGCGGGCCGACGGCGAACGAGGCGCCGATCGTAGCGCCGTAGGCGGCGAGCGCGCCGGCGCGCTCCTTGGCGTCCGGGAACGCGTTGGCCAGGAGCGCGAGCGAGACCGCGAACATGATCGCGCCGCCGACGCCCTGGGCGGCACGGGCGGTGTTGAGGAACGCGATGTCGCCGGCCAGCGCGCAGAGCATCGACGCGCCGGTGAACAGCAGCAGGCCGCACGTGAAGAGCCGGCGGCGGCCGAAGCGATCGGCCAGCGCGCCCGCGGTCAGGACCGTCGCGGCAAGGGCCAAGGTGTAGGCGTCGACGACCCACTGCAGGCCGCCGAGACCGGTGTGGAGGTCGCCGGCGATCCGCGACAGGGCGGTGTTGACGACGGCGATGTCCAGCATGAGCATCGCCGTGGCGGCACAGACTACGGCGAGCGTCCAGCGTTGGGTGGTGCGCACGAGGGAGTCCTTCGCGAGAAGAGGGAGGGGTGGGGGCGATGCCACGATGACCGCCCGCGCCCTCGCGCGAAATGGGGGACATCCCTACTCGGGGCCCTTGACCGGGTGCCCGAACCCGGTCGGGTTCGGCTACCCCGCCGCGGCCGCGGGTGCGAGCACGTCCGCGGGCACCGGCGCGATCTCGACGGGGATGCCGTTGAGCACGGCCGTCCCGGTGAGCGGCTCCACCACGTCCTCGTCGGTCAAGACGTTGGAGTTCGTGCCGGCGCTGGCGCGCGCCACGGCGAGCTGGACGCCGTCGACGTCATGGCCCCACCCGTGCGGCAGCGAGACGACACCCGGCCGGATGTCGCTCGTGACCTCGACGGGCGCCTGCACCGCGCCGA
This sequence comes from Baekduia sp., assembly GCA_033855515.1. Lineage (GTDB taxonomy): Bacteria > Actinomycetota > Thermoleophilia > Solirubrobacterales > Solirubrobacteraceae > Baekduia. The sequence goes on along the minus strand of JAWVGD010000370.1, from coordinate 2,644 downwards.
CGCGCGAGCGGATCGTCGCCTGCTCGCCGTCGACCAGGCCGAGGCGCGCGGCGTCGTCGGGGTGGACGTGCAGCGTGCAGCGCTCCGGGCCGCGCACGAGCATCGGCAGGTTGTGCATCCAGGAGTTGTTGGAGCGCAGGTGGCGGCGGCCGATGAGCACGAGCTCGGCGGGTGGGGCGGCCAGCGCCTCATGAAGGCGCGGGACGTCGGCCACCAGCGCCTCCGGTGCGAGCTCGATGCGCCCGCCCGGCGTGCGCAGCACCTCGGGCAGCCGGGGCGCCAGCGGGCCGAGGTCGATGCCGTGCGGCGCATCCTCCAGCTGCTGCAGCGTCAGGCCGTAGGGGCCGGTGCGCAGCATCAGGTCGATCAGCCGCGCGGTGCCGACGCGCGGGGCCAGCTCGGCGAGGCACTCCTCCACGTCGCGGCCGTGCCACGGCGAGTACTCGTCGCCGGCCTCGCGGCCGATCGCCGCGCGCACCACGAACTCGTCGATGGCGGCCACGTCGGCGTCGGTCCCTTGGCCGGTCGCCACGCCGGTCAGCCGCAGCACCGTCTCCCACTCGTCGGGCAGCCCCTCGGGGCGCGCCAGCACGGGCGGCGAGTAGTTGGTGTAGTTCCGGATCGCGAAGCCCTGGAAGACGATGTCGAAGTGCGCCTTCTCCAGCGGCGACGGCGACGGCAGGATGACGTCGGCGTGGCGCGTCGTCTCGTTGACGTACAAGTCGATCGACACCATGAAGTCCAGGCCGGCCAGCGCCGCGTCGAGCCGGTCGCTGTTGGGCGTCGACAGCACCGGGTTGCCGGCGATCGTCAGCAGCGCGCGGACCTGGCCGTCGCCGGGCGTGTCGATCTCCTCGGCCAGGCAGGCCACCGGCAGCTCGCCGAAGACCTCGCCGAGCCCGCGCACGCGCGAGGTCCAGCGGCCGAACCGCGCCCCGCGGCCGCGGCCGGGCTCGCCCTTCGTGTTGGCCAGGCCCCCGGAGGGCTTGGGGAACATCACGCCGCCCGGGGCATCGAGGTTGCCGGTGACCGTGTTGAGCACGTCGATGAGCCAGCTCGCCGTCGTGCCGAACGCCTGCGTCGTCGTGCCGATGCGGCCGTAGACGGCGGCGCTCGGCGCCGTGGCGAGATCGCGCGCCACGCGGCGGATGGCGTCGGCGTCCAGCCCCGTCGGGCCGGCCACGGCCTCGGGCGGGAACTCGGCCGCCAGCGCGCGGACCTCGTCGAGCCCATCGACGAGTCCCTCGGCCGCGCCCAGGTGGTCGAGGCCGTCGGCGAAGACGACCTGCAGCAGCGCCATCAGCAGCAGCGCGTCGGTGCCGGGCCGGATCGCGAGGTGCTCGTCGGCCTCTTGGGCGGTGCGGCTGCGCCGCGGGTCGACGACGACGATGCGCCCGCCGCGCGCCCGGATCGCCCGCAGCCGTCCGCGCGCGTCGGGCGCGGTCATGAGCGAGCCGTTGGAGGCCAGCGGGTTGGCGCCGAGGCACAGGAGGAAGTCCGTGCGGTCTAGGTCCGGGATCGCGATCGTCGTCCCCGTCCCGAACATCATCGCCGCGGCGGCCTGCTTCGGATACTGGTCGACGGTGCTCGCGCTGAAGATGTTCTTGGTGCCCAGCGCCTTCAGCAGGACCTTGCCGTAGAGCAGGAACGCGAGCGAGTGCGCCGCGGGGTTGCCGACGTAGGCGGCGATCGCGTCGCGGCCGCCGGCCTCGGCGATCGCGGGAAGGCGCCGGTCGATCTCCGCGAACGCCTCGTCCCACGAGGCGGGCACGAACGTGCCGTCGGGCTGCTTGATCAGGGGCGTGCGGACGCGGTCGGGGTCGTCGTGCAGCTCCTTGATGGACACGCCCTTGGGGCAGATGAACCCGTGGCTGAAGACGTCCTCGGCATCCCCGCGGACCTTCGTGACGGTGTGGGCGGCCGCATCGACGTCGAGCGCCAGGCCGCACGTCGCTTCGCAGAGGGGACAGGTCCGGAAGGCGACTGACATGGGCGGAATCTACTCCGACACCCGTCCAGCGACCACATCACCACCTCAAAGCGCCTGCGCCGGCGCCGATCCCTAGGAGGGCCATGGAGGCAAAGCACGCAACGGACTGCGCGCGCTGGAAGGAGAGCATCGATCCCGGTGCTGCTCGTTCCATCGCCGGCGCCATCGACGACCTCGCCGAGTTCCCCGTCCTCGACGCGACGGTCCTCCGCGTCATCGCCCTGTGCGACGACGAGGAGTCGACCGCGGCCGATCTCGTCGACGCGCTGGAGCAGGACGCGACGTTCGCGGCCAACCTGCTGCGGTTCGCGAACTCCGCCGCCCGGGCGCACCCGATCCGGGCCAAGACGATCCGCCAGGCGGTGATGCTCGTGGGCCGTCGCGCCCTGCGGCGCCTCGCCCTCGAGGCGGCCACCTTCCGCTTCCTGGAGCGCTCCAGGGGCAACGGCCGCGCCTCGTGCGGCCAGCTGCACCTGCACGCGATCACCGTCGCCCTCGGGGCGGCCGCCTGCGCCGAGGAGGCTCGCGTCCCGGCCGACACCGTCCACCTGGCGGGCCTGCTGCACGACGTCGGCAAGCTCGTGCTGCCGGAGGTCTTCGGCGAGGAGGCCTGCGACGCCCTGGCGCGCGAGTTCCCCGCCGGCGCCGAGCGGG
>JAWVGD010000369.1:0-6313 GCA_033855515.1 Baekduia sp. | reverse complement strand
CCCGAACGCGCTGGCCAGCGTCACCGTCACGCCCAACGAGCAGGTCCGGAACGCGAACTCGATGACCCAGCGCGCGCTGCACGCTTCGATCTCGCTGGGCGGCCAGCCGGTCCTCGACGCCGTGCTGGGCGAGGCCGAGGTCTCGGCCGCCGAGGGCACGTGCGCGCCGCCCCCGGGGCCCGCGGCCGCGCCCGTCGCGACCGTGACCAAGGCGGCGCCGGTGCGGCCGGTCGCCGCCCAGGGCAGCCCCGCCCAGCAGCTGCTGGCCTGCAGCGACCGCAAGCTCATCCTGGTCGACGTCCTCAAGGAGGGCGGCCACGTCAAGCTGCTCGGCGCCGCCAACCGCGCCTACGTCGGCAAGAGCGTGGCCATCCGGCTGCGAGCGACCGGCAACGTCGTTGCTCACGCCACGGTGCAGAAGGACGGCTCGTTCCAGACCACTGCCCCGATGCCGCCATCGGCCTTCCTGGCCACGCACAAGAAGGCCAACAGCGTCCGCTACCGCGCCGAGATCGGCAAGGAGCTCTCGCTGCCGCTGAAGCTGCAGCGGCGGTTGATCGTCTCCAGCCTCACCTCCAAGAGCGGCAAGGTCACGGTCGCCGGGCGCGTGACCGGCACGCTGACCAAGCCGATCGCCGACGTCCGCCTCGTGCGTCGCGTCTCGTGCCACAAGGTCGTGCTCGTCAAGCGCTTCAAGCCGAACGCCGACGGCACGTTCCGCGTCACGGTCAAGGCGCCGGCCGGCCAGACCGCGGCGGTCTACCGTCTCGCGACCGACGTGCGCGAGAAGCCCAGCAACCCGCGGACCTACCCGACGTTCACGCTGCCGCGCGGCGTGGCGCTCAACACGCGCTAGGCGCCCGTAGGCCTCGTCGCGGATCGCCGGCCCCACATGCGGGCCGGCGGTGCGCTGCGCGGCTACCATCCCGGGCGCCGTGACGACCGCCGCCGCGCCCGAGCCTTCATCCTCCGCCGCCGCCGTCCCGGCGAGCGCCGCCGAGCGCGATCTGCTGCGGCGCCTTGCCGGCGGGACCGCCGGCGTCGTCGGCGACGCGTTCTTCCGGGCGCTCGTCCGGCACCTGGCCGGCTCGTTCGGCGCCGAGCTCGCCTTCATCGCCGAGCACCTCGTCGAGCCGGAGGGTCGCGTCCGGGTGCTCGCGTCGTGGCAGTCGGGCGTCGAGCTCCCCGCGGGCCACGAGTACGACCTCACCGACGCGATGCCGTGCTCGGTCGTCGCCCGCGACGGACTGCTCGTCCTTCCCGAGGGCACCTGCGCGCGGTACCCCGGCGACCGCTACGTCTCCGGGTACCAGCTCGACGGGTACCTCGGCCTTGCTCTGCCGGGCGCCGACGGCCGGCAGGTCGGCTACGTGGCGATCATGTCGTCGCGCCCGCTGCTGCCCGACGACGACGAGCTCACCGTCCTGCGCATCTTCGCCGCGCGCGCTGCCGCCGAGATCGAGCGGCGCCGCCACCAGGCCGCGCTGCGCGCCCGCGACGCCGAGGTCGCCGCCGCGCGCGCCCGCGTGCTGGACGCCGCCGACGGCGAGCGCCAGCGCATCGGCCGCGACCTCCACGACGGCGCCCAGCAGCGCGTCGTCGCACTCGGCCACCTCATCACCATCGCCCGCCGCAAGCTCGGCGACGACGTGCCGCCCGAGGCCGTCGCGATCCTCGACCGCGCACAGAAGGAGGCCCGGCTCGCCACGGACGAGCTCCGTGAGCTGGCGCGCGGCCTGCATCCGGCGGGGCTGACCGAGAAGGGCCTCGGCCCGGCGTTGGAGGCGCTCGTCGCCCGCTCGCCGATCCCGCTCGTGCTCGACGGCCTGCCCGAGCGCCGCCTGCCGGCGCCGGTCGAGCTGACCGCGTACTACCTCGCGTCCGAGGGCCTCAACAACGCCGTCAAGTACGCCGGCGCGTCCGAGGTCCGCATCGACGTCGGCCAGCGCCTCAGCGAGGCCGTCGTACGGGTCTCCGACGACGGCGCGGGCGGCGCCGACCCGCTGGCCGGCTCCGGGCTGGCCGGGCTCGCCGATCGCGTCGCCGCGCTCGGCGGCGAGCTGCGCATCGACAGCCCCGCCGGCGCGGGGACGACGCTGACCGCCGTCATCCCGCTGGGCCCGTGGCGCAGCGCGCACGAGCCCTTCCTCGAGTTCGGCCACGCCGAGGACGGCGGGCGCGGCGAGCGCAACATCCAGGCGGTGATCTCCGGGCGCAAGACGCTGTCGGTCACGCTCGCGCGCGAGTGGGAGCTCGAGGGCGGCCCGCCGCGCGTCGGCCAGCGCCTGCCGGTCATGGACTACACGGGGCGCCGCCGGGCGACGGTCGAGGTCGTCAGCGTCGCCATGGTGCCCTTCGCCGACATCGACGACGCCTGGCTGACGCCCGAGGACGTGGGCGCCGAGAGCATGGACACGTGGCGCTCCGACCGCCGCGGCTTCTACGCCACGTGCCGCGACGAGCTGGCGCTGCTGTTCGGCGACCCCGGATGGCGCTTCCAGGAGGAGGAGCCGATGATGATCCTCTGGTACCGCGCCGTGGTCGACGCGGACGATCGCCCGGCGCCCGCGACCGACGCCTAGGAGCGTGGATCGGTAACGGACCGCGGGTTTCGCCCCCGGGGCGAACACCCGCAAGGGAACCTGGCCCTCTGGGCCAGCGTTCCCCTAGATCTTCCTGTCGGTCTCCACGAACGTCTCCTCGACGACCTCGAGACGCTGGTGGAGGCGCTTCAGGGTCTTCGGCTCGACGACCGTGAACATCGCTCGGTGTCCGGCCTCCGAGCGGCTGACGGTGAGAACCTGCTCGCCGGGCTCGGTCGCCTTGGCGACGCGCATGGCGTGGTCGGCGGCCGGCCCGACGGTGGAGAAGACCATCGGCGAGAGGTGAGCCTGGCCGGCCGCGTCGACGATGGCGACGACGTAGGACGGGTTCCCCGCCGACTCGAGCTCCAGCCGTGCGGCGTTGATGATCCGGACGTAGTCGAGGGGGGCGGCAGGGGCGCGCATCGTCACAACTTAGTCCTCGGCCGGATGGCCGCGGCGCCGCAGTGTGGGAAGCCGGAATCCGACGTCCGTCCACCGAGGCGCCGCGGCGCTCAGGATCGCTGCGCGTCAGCTCGCGCGGCGACGCGGACCGCCACGCTTGACGGGCGCCCACTTCGTGCCCTTGGCGAGGGTCTCGACGGCCTCGAGCTTCACGCTGCGAGCAGCACCGAGGTCCTTGCGCAGCCGCTGGAGCGCCAGGCGCACGAGGTCGCTCTGCGTCAGCTTGGTCTTGCCGGCGGCCGTCTCCAGCCACGTGATCTCGTCCCCGCCGATGAGGTACGAGCGCTGCTTGAGTCCACTGGGTCGTTCCGTTGCCATGAGTAGGCCTCCTCGTTGTAGGTGCAGGTCGTCCACGGCGTGTTCGCCGTCGGCGAAGCAAATCCTTGCCTATAAGTCGCCCGTTGTGCAAGAACTTCTCCGAAGGCGCGCTCGCATTCGACCGTTGCTCGTGCAACCATTGGTCGTGTGTCCGCTCCCATCTCCGTGACCCACTTCACCGACCCGCACTGCCCGTGGGCGTACTCGGCCTCCCCCGCCCACGCCGTCCTGCGCTGGCGCTTCGGCAGCCAGCTCGACTGGCGCCTCGTGCTCATCGGCCTCTCCGAGGGCGCCGAGCGCTACGAGAAGGCGGGCTACACCGCCGTCCGCAGCGCCCAGGGCTGGCGCGACTTCGGGCGTCGCTTCGGGATGCCGTTCGGCGGCCAGCCGCGCGAGCGCGTGACCGGGACGGGCCTGGCCTGCCGCCTGGTGGTCGCCGCCCGGCTGCTGCAGCCCGGAGCCGAGTTCGACGTCTTCCGCGCGCTGCAGCTCGCGCAGTTCACCTCCACCGCGCTGCTGGACGAGCCCGGCGGCCTGCGCGCCGCGCTGGCCGCGCTGAACGGCACCGTCGATGCCGACGCGCTCGTCGGCGCCCTGGAGGATCCAGCGGTCGAGGCCGCCTACCAGGCCGACCGCGCCGAGTCACGCAGCGCCGCCGGCTCGCCGACCGAGGCCCAGGGCCGCGAGGCCAACACCGACGGCGCGGTCCGCTACACCGCTCCGTCGCTCATCTTCACCACCGTTGACGGCCGCAGCCTGGAGATCGGCGGCTTCCAGCCGGTCGAGGCCTATGACTCGGCCCTGGCCAACCTCGACGTGACGCTGGAGCGGCGCGCCGCGGCGACCGATCCGGTGGAGGTGCTGCGCGCGCTGCCCTACCCGCTGGTGACCCGCGAGATCGCCGCGGCCATGACGACCAACTTGGGCGAGGTCGACGAGGCCGGCGCCGAGAAGGCGCTCATCGCCGCCGCGGGCGAGGGCGTGGTCCGCCGCGAGGCGATCGGCGACGGCGCGCTCTGGCACCTCGTCGGCTGACCGGGGACCGCTAGTCGCCGACGGGGATGTCGGCGGCGACGAGCGTGCCGCCATCGACGGAGCTCTCGACCCGGAGCCGCCCGTCGAGGGCGGCGAGGCGATCCGTCAGCCCGAGCAGTCCGCTCCCGTCGGGCCGGGCGCCCCCGACGCCGTCGTCGCGCACCTCGACCCGGAGGGTGCCGGCCTCGACGCGCGCCGCAACCGCGGCGCGCCCAGCGCGAGCGTGCTTCGTGACGTTGGTGAGCGCCTCGGCGACGACGAAGTACGCGGTCGCCTCGACGTCGGTCGCCGGCCGACCGACGGACACGCGGTTCTCGACCGGCACGGCCATCCGCGAGGCCAGCGCGTCCACGCCCGCGCGCAGCCCACCCGCGGTGAGGACCGCCGGCAGGATGCCGTGCGCGAGCTCGCGCAACTCGGCCGTGGCCTGCTCGGCGTGGCCGAGGGCTTCGGTCACGAGCGTGGTGCCGCGGTCCTCGTCGTCTGCGAGCGCCCGGGCCGCCAGCTTCAGCGTGATGACGGTATGGACCAGGCGCTGCTGGGCGCCGTCGTGCAGGTCGCGAACGACGCGGCGTCGCTCCTCGTCGGTCGCCGCGACGATCCGGGCCCGGGAGGCGGCGAGGTCCGACCGCGCCTCGATGTTCGAGATCGCGGTGGCCACCAGCTCCGTGAACTCCGCGATGCGCGACTCCGTGCCCGGCGACAGCGCGTCGGGCTGTCGCGTCGCGGCGACCATGACACCCCACAATCGCCCATCGACCACGATCGGGATGCCGACCGCCGAGCGAACGCCGAGCTCGAGCACACGGTCCGCGATAGGGCCGCGGGCCTTCGCGTAGTCGTCGATGCGCGCGGGCCTCCCTGTTCGATGCACCCGCGCCGCGACGTTGTCGCCGTCCAAGGGCATCCGGCCGTCGAACGGGGCCGCCGGCTCGTGCCCGCTCCACCCCGCGAGGACCGTGGCGGTCGCGTCGGCCTCGTAGCGGAGCAGCATCGTGTCCGCCGCGGCCAGGAGCCGACTCACCTCTTCGGCGACCGCCGAGAAGACCTCGCGCGGCGACGCCCCGCAGGCGACGAGCGTCGCGACGCGCCGCAGCGCCGCCTGCTCTTCGCCGAGCCGTCCCGCCTCGGCCCGGGCCTCCGTGTTCGAGATCGCCGCGGCCACGAGCTCGGTGAAGGCGGCGATCCTCGCCTCGGTATCCGGCGGGAGGGACCGCTCGTGCTTCGACGAGACGATCATCACGCCCCAGGCACGCCCCTCGACGACGATCGGCGCGCCGACCGACGAGCGCACACCCAGCTCACGGCCCAGCGCGGCAGCAGGCCCGGAGGCACCGTCGTAGTTGTGCATCCGCGCGGGTCGCCCGTGCCGCAACACCAGCCCCGCGACGCTCTCGCCGTCGAGGCTGGCGCGTGTGCCGACCGCCAGGTGGTCGCCGCCGCGGCTCCAGCTCGCGACGGTGCTCGCCATGCCGCCGGGCTCGTAGCGGGCGATGTGCGTGGCGTCGACGCCGAGGAGCTGGCCGGCCTCGCGAGCGACCGCCGCGAACACCTCGGCCGGGGGCACGGCGTGCGCGACCGCCATGGCCAGGCGCCGCAGCGCGGCCTGTTCGTCGGCGAGCATCCGCAGCTCGTCGCGAGGACGGCGACGCCGTGCGCTCGGGCCGGTGAGCTCGCGAACGATGAAGGCCTCCTCGTGCCCGACCGGCTCCGCGAACGCGCGCCGACCCGAGGGGAGGACGAGCTCGCCCCCACCGGGCGGGACCTCGAGCCGCGTGCCGCGCAACCACCCCCGGGCATCGTCGGCGACGAGTCGTCCGGTCGGGGTCACGAGCGCGCGGAGATCGGCGCCGCCGACGATGCGTCGCTGGTAGCGCGCGCGGAGCCGCTCGTCACGCTCCCGCAGACGATCG
>JAWVGD010000368.1:0-3215 GCA_033855515.1 Baekduia sp. | reverse complement strand
GGCCTCGCCGGTCGACCACGCCGGGGGCACGCCGGTGGGCCAGCGGCCCAGCAGCAGCGCGCCGGTCATCGCCAGCCAGAAGGCCTGGACGATGAAGGTCGGCGAGCCCGAGATCGGGCCGAGCAGGATCAGGGCGCCGACGATCGCGCCGAGGACGCCGAGGAAGCGCGTGAGCAACCCGGTGCGCATGGCGCCGATGGCGATCAGGACGAACGCGGCGGCCAGCGAGATCGAGCCGAAGAACCCCACGCCGCTGGCGGCCACCACGACGCCGCCGCGCAGCGCGTCGTGCGCCGCGGCCGTCCCGTGGTCGGGCGACGAGGCGAAGTCGCTGGCGCTGATCATCACCGCGATCTGCAGCACGACCGCGCTGAGCGCGGAGCCCAGGCCGCCCAGCAGCGCCAGCAGGCGGGCCATGCGCGGGGTCGAGGCCCCGCGGGCCACCGATGCGTCGTAGAGGAAGATCAGCAGGTAGCCGATCAGCAGCGACGTGAGGCCCTGGCAGACCGCGACCACGAGCAGCGAGGCGGCGTGGTCGTCGATGAAGAGGATCTGGGCGGTGCGCAGGCCCGGGCGCCCGATGTTCTCGCCCGCCGCCGCGCGGAGGGACTCCAGGACGTAGACGTGCGGGAAGTTCGAGTAGATCGCCTGCGGCAGGACGCCGGCGACGACCGCGAGGACCGCGGCGGCCAGCGCGGCGAGCCCGGCGCGTGGCCGGGACGCCGCCTCGCGCTCGACGACGTCGTGCGGCGACGGTGCCGCGCCGGCGTCAGTCGCGGCCATCGGTGAGGGCGCGCTGGCGGTCGTCGTGGCCGAGGCGGCTGGGAAGCAGGAGCTCGGGCTCCTCACGGTCGACGACGCGCGAGAGGCGATCGCCGGCGGCGAGGACGAGGTCGAGCACCGGCGCGGCGAACCGGAGACCGGTCTCGATGCGGCCGCGCCAGATCAGCTGGTTGGACGAGAGCTGCGCCACCTCACCGATCCTACCGGCGCGCGCGCTCCCGCAGCCCGCCGAGCGTGGCGGTGACGCTCGGCCGTCCGTGCATCGCATCGCGCGTCTCGCCCTCGCCCGAGGGCTCCCACAGCGCGCCGGGACCGGTGGCCGGCTCGTGGCCGGACCGATACAGCCGATGCACGACGCCCAGGATCCGCTCCGCCACCGGGCGGGCGTAGGCCCACGCGAGCTCCATGAAGCGGCCGTCGAAGCCCACCGTCGCCTCGGCACGCGGACGGCGGGCGCACGCCACGACGACGTTGGCGACGGCCTCCGGCGTGTAGGCGTCCGGCGGCTTGCGCGACAGGCGGCCGGTCGCGGTGGTCGTGTGATCCCACAGCGGCGTGTCGATCGGGCCCGGGTTGACGAGCGAGACGGTCACCGGCTCGCCGGCGGCGCGCAGCTCCATCCGCAGCGAGCCCAGGAAGCCACGCAGCGCGTGCTTGGCCGCCGCATAGGAGCTGAACGTCGGCAGCGGCACCGTCGTCATCGTCGAGCCGACCGCGACGATCGTGCCGTGGCGGCGCGCGAGCGCGGGCAGCGCAGAGCGGATGACGTTGACCGCGCCGGTGAACGTCACGGCGATCGTGCGGTCGAAGTCCTCCGGCGTGACCTGCTCGAAGCGGCCGAAGACCATCGCGGCGGCGTTGGAGACCAGGACGTCGAGGCCCCCGAGCTCCGCCTCCGTGCGCGCCACCGCCGTGGAGACCGCGACGGCGTCGGTCACGTCGCCGGGCAGGACGAGCGCCCGCACGCCGTAGGAGCGGACCCGGCGCGCCACGCGCTCGAGGCCCCGCTCGCTGCGGGCCAGCAGCGCGACGTGGGCGCCCTCGGCGGCGAACGCCTCGGCCGCAGCGGCGCCGACGCCGCTGCTGGCGCCGGTGATCAGGACGACGCGGTCATGGAGATCCATGCCGCAGCCGTACCCGCTCGGCGAGCGGGCGCGTGCCGAGGCGCTACTGCAGCCCGGCGCGCGCTTCGCGCACCAGGGTGACCGCCTCGGGGAAGACGGTCGCCATCACGGCGCGGATCTGCTCGGCCTGCTCGATCGTCGTGCCCTGGATGTTGACGCGGTTGACCGCCGCGACGGTCATTTGCACGGCCAGGCCGATCGCGTTGTCGGCCCACGCCAGGCGCTGCTGACCCTGCATCTGATCTGCGAACTCCGCCATGCGGCGCTGCAGCTCGTCCGGGTCGCCGAAAAGTCCACCGAAGCCTTCCATGGACTCAGAGTACCGCTCGCCCAGCCGGGGTCTGACCCGCCGCCTTCTCGGCCTCGCGGTGGTCCCGGCCGGCCGCGATGACCTCCTTGAAGGAACGGAACTTGAAGATCGTCGCCAGCGCGAAGAACCCGACCGCCAGGCTGAACGCCGCGATCGCGATCTGCTGGCCGACCGAGTAGGCGGCGACCGTCGCGCCCGCCGCCGTGCCGGCGAAGACCTTGACGAGGAACGCCTGCTGCACGCCCGCGCCGCCCGGGGTGAACGGCACGACCGCGGCGACCGCGTTGACGCCGAGCACCAGCAGGACGTTGCGCACCGAGCCGCCGATGTGGAAGGCGTCCAGGAGGAACCAGAACGCGGCGAACCGGAAGAGCCAGCCACCGAACTGGACGAGCCACACCTCGCGGAAGTAGCGCTTGCGGTCGAAGATGATCGTCAGCCCCTGCCGCACGCGGGCCCAGAACGCCTTGACGCGCGTGCTCAGCAGCGCGAAGCCGACCAGGCCCGCGATGCCGAGCGCCGTCAGCGCGAAGAGCAGGAAGCGCGGGTGCGACGCGAAGAAGCTGAGGTCGAACGCGTGGAGCTGGGAGAAGTCCGGCGGCTTGGGGAACACGCCCTGCGTGAAGGCGAACACCAGGATGAACGCCCCCATGGTCGCGTCGAAGCCGAGCTCCACGAAGAAGGCCGCGCCGATCGCCGGATAGGTGGAGTTCGGTACCGACGTCTTCGTGAGGAACAGCTTGATGACGTCCCCGCCGCGCGCCGGCACGATGTTGTTGAAGCCGTACGCGGCGATGTAGGCGCCCCAGATGCGCTTGAACTCGATCGGCTCCTCCGGATAGGCGGCGCGCAGCACGTTGTAGAAGGCGCGCGCCCGGATCGACAGGTAGAGGCCGAAGCACAGGAGCCCCAGGGCCAGCGCGCCCCAGCTGATGTCCGCGATGCTCGAGGCGAACTTCCCGACCGCGTCGAAGAAGCTGCCCAGGCTGGCGAGGATC
>JAWVGD010000367.1:0-13074 GCA_033855515.1 Baekduia sp. | reverse complement strand
AGCCGGGTCGACTCGGCCGAGATCGCGGCCAAGAAGGCGGCTGGCCGGGCCAAGGGCGGGGCCAGTGCCAGCGACGCCTTCTACCCCTTCTCCGATGGGGTCGACGCCGCCGTCGCCGCCGGCGTCGGCGCCATGATCCAGCCTGGGGGCTCGCTCCGCGACGACGAGGTCGTGGCCGCCGCCGACGACGCCGGCGTGGCGATGGTCTTCACCAAGCGCCGGCACTTCCGCCACTAGATGGCGGCGCCGATCCAGCGTCTGGCGTCCGACCCTCCAGGGCCGTACGAGGGCACGGTGGGCTACTCCCGCGTCGTGCGGGCCGGCGCACATGTATGGGTCGCCGGCTGCACCGCGCTGGACCCGTTCGGCGTCGTCCAGGGTGCGACGCCCGGCGAGCAGATGCTGCTGGCGCTCGAGAACGTCCTCGCCGCGCTGGAGCGCGTGGGCGCCGGCGCCAAGGACGTCGTGCGCACGCGGATGTTCGTCACCGACATCTCGCGCTGGGAGGAGATCGGGCGCGCCCACGGCTCGGTGTTCGCCGACGTCCGGCCGGTCACCGCGATGTACGAGGTCAGCGGCCTCATCGACCCGCGGATGCTCGTCGAAGTCGAGGCCGACGCCTTCGTGGACGACGATTCTGCGCGCTAGCAGGGGCTTCGCCTTCCGTCCGGTGGATCGCCCAGTCTTCAGCGCCGCGTGAGCCCCGCCAAGACCACTGCCAGCAACGGATTGCGGGCGTGGCAGGTCTCCGCGCTCGAGGCGATGAGCACATGGGAGTCGGGCCCGTTCCTGATCTCCGCCGCGCCCGGCGCGGGGAAGACCCGCCCGTCGATCGAGATCGCCCGTGACCTGCTGGCGCGCAAGGTCGTCGATCGCGTCGCGATCGTCTGCCCGACCACCCCGCTGACCCGCCAGTGGGCCGAGGCCGCGGGGCGCCTGGGCCTGCAGCTCGTGCCCGACGCCAACGAGCTCGTGCCGCCACGCGACTTCCACGGCGTCGCCGTCACCTACGCCAAGGTCGCGGCGGTCTCCACGCGCTGGGGCGCCCAGTGCACCGGCCGCACGCTCGTCGTCGCCGACGAGGCCCACCACCTCGGCGAGGAGCTGGCCTGGGGCGAGGGCTTCGCGCTCGCGTTCCGCAACGCCGCGCGCTGGCTGCTGCTGTCGGGCACGCCGTTCCGGTCTGACACCACGCCGATCCCGGGCGTCCGCTACGACGCCGAGGGCGTCGCGATCGCCGACGTCGCCTACACCTACGCCGACGCCGTGCGGGAGGGCGTCTGCCGCCCGGTGACGTTCATCCCGTACGACGGCACGCTGCAGTGGCGCTCCGGCGACGACGTCATCGAGGCCGGCTTCGACACCATCCTGACCTCGCGCGAGGCGTCGCGGCGCTACCGCACGGCGATCTCCGCCGAGCTGACCGACGGCCTGCCGCGCATCCTGGCCGCGGCCGACGCCAAGCTGCAGGAGGCGCGCGCCGCCGGGCACCGCGACGCCGGCGGGCTCGTCGTGGCCGCCGACTCCGACCACGCGCGCAAGATCGCCCGCCTGCTGAAGGACGTCAACGGCAAGAGCCCGCTCGTGGTCCTGCACACCGAGGCCAACGCGCACCGCAAGCTGGCCGCGTTCCGCGAGTCGCGCGAGGAGTGGATCGTGGCGGTCAACATGGTCAGCGAGGGCGTCGACATCCCGCGGCTGCGGGTCGGCGTCTACGCCACCGCCGCCAAGACGCCGCTGATCTTCCGCCAGATCGTCGGGCGCTTCGTGCGCACCGTGCCCGGCCGCCCGGCCGACATGTCCTGGCTCTACCTGCCGGGCGACGCGGTGCTGCGCCGCCACGCCACCGACGTCGAAGGCGAGCTGCGCCATGTCCTGCGCCGTCGCGAGAGCGACGAGGAGCTGTTCGACGAGCCGCGCGAGCGCCGCGAGACCGAGCGCTCCGAGGCCCCGGAGTTCCTGGCGTTGTCGGCCGACGTCGCGCCGACGTCGCAGATGTCGCTCTTCGGGGGCGGCCCGGTGGTGGCGGCGGCGACGCCGCAGCCCGCCATCGTCCCGTCCTTCGCGCCGGCGGTGCCCGAGGTGGCGCCGGTGCCCGAGGCCACGGGGTCGCGGCTGTCGGCCTTCGAGCGCCGCAACATCCTGCGCGACAAGCGCCATCGCCTCGTCGGCGACCTGGGCCGTCGTGACCGCCGCCCGCACCGCGAGATCAACGCGTGGCTGAACCAGGCGGTCGGCGTGACGCGCGTCGAGGATGCGACCATCGATCAGCTCGAGCGCTCGGTCGACCTCCTGCTCGACGCGCTGTCGGGCAAGGCCGTCGGCCGCTAGTAGTGGGCCGGCCGAAAACGTTTCGCCGGAAATGGCGAACGTTCCCGGCCCACCCACTAGCCGATCGGCCTGGCCGCACGTCCGGCGCGCCCATCGGCCGCTAGTAGGGTCTGCCGCGTGAACGCCGCGCCCGCCTCGCCGTCCGACCTGGCCGCCCGCGCGCGGGAGCTCCGCCGCCTGCACACCGACCCGGCGATCCTCGTGCTCGTCAACGTCTGGGACGCCGCGAGCGCCCGCACCGTCGCCGCCGTGCCCGGCTGCCGCGCGATCGCCACGGCCTCATGGGCGATCGCCGCCGCGCGCGGGGTCGCCGACGGGGAGGCGATCGGTCGCGACGGGATGCTGGAGGCCGTCCGTTGCGTCGCCGGCGCGGTTGGGCTGCCGGTCACCGCCGACCTCGAGGGCGGCTACGGCGAGACGCCCGACGAGGTGGGGGAGACGGTCGCCCGCGCCATCGCCGCCGGCGCCGTCGGCTGCAACCTGGAGGACGGCATGTTCGACGGCACCCAGCTGCGCGACGCCGAGGAGGCGGCGGCGCGGGTGGCGGGCGCACGGGCGCGGGCCGACGCCGAGGGCGTGCCGATCGTCATCAACGCGCGCACCGACGTGTATCTCCGCGGTGCCGACGACCCCGAGGCCGCGATCCTGCGCGGACAGGCCTACGCCCGGGCGGGCGCTGACTGCGTCTTCGTCCCGGGCGTCACCGACCGCGACACCATCAGGGCGCTGGTCGAGGGCATCGACGCGCCCGTGAGCGTCCTGGCGCGGCCTGGTGCCCCGTCGGTGTCCGAGCTGCAGGAGCTGGGCGTCGCGCGCGTCTCGTTCGGGCCGGGGCCGATGGGCGCCGCGCTGGCCGCCCTGGCGCGCACCGCGTCGGATCTGCTGGCCGGCGGCGTCCCGGCCGACGAGCTGTCGTACCGCCCGCCGGCCGCCTGACGCGCCGAGTTCATGCCTCGGCCGGCGGGGCGCCGGAGCGCCCCGCCGGCACGAGGTGGGGAGGAACTGCACTTGCTCTCTCGCGGAGGGGTGTTGATGAGGCGCCGGCCGGTCCAAGGAACCGACGCCTCGGTGTCCGCTGGATGGATCATCGGGCCCGAACCCCAAGGCGACGTGAGCGCCGCGTAACGATTCGCTAAGGACGCCGCGCCGGCGGCTCGGGCGCGCGCTCGCCACAGCTGCAGCGCTCGCCCGGACGCCATGCCCCCGGTGGGGCTCGAACCCACAACCTCAACGCTTAAAAGGCGCGCGCTCTACCGATTGAGCTACGAGGGCCCGTCCAGCCTAGACCGTTCGTTGGCCTAGACTCGGAGGCCGCGCCCCCATGGTGTAGCGGTCAGCACGCGAGCCTTTCACGCTCGAAGCAGGGGTTCGATTCCCCTTGGGGGTACTGACCGGACACGCTCCCCGGTTCTGTGGTGGCGCTCGTACGTCCGTCGAGCGGCCCCCAAACGCCGCCGGACATGCGAGAGTTCGGGCATCACGCGGGCAGCTGCCGCCCGCGGTCATCCCTCTCTGGTTGTCACGTCTCAGATGTCGTCTCGCCTGCGACGTCGCCCATCGGCTGCGATGGTCGTCGCGCTCCTCGCCCTCTTCGTCGCGCTCGACGGGCCGGCCACCGCGGCCCGCTCGGCCGCGCGGCTGCTCGACGGCAAGGCGATCAAGGGCAACTCGATCACGAGCGCGAAGATCCGCAACGGGACGCTGGGGACGCAGGACCTGTCGAAGAAGGCGATCACGACGCTGCAGGCCACGCCGGTCAGCGGGGTCGCGACCCCGCAGCTGCGCGACGGGGCCGTCACGGGGCCGAAGATCGCGGCGAAGTCCGTCGACGGCGGGAAGCTCGGCGACGGCGCGGTCGGCGGCTCCCAACTCGCCCCCGACGCCGTTACGGCGTCCAAGCTCGCCGACGGCTCGGTCGGCGGGGCGGCGGTCGCCGACGGCAACCTACAGACCACCGACGTCGGCGACTTCTACGGGATCGTGTCAGTCGACTTCAAGGCCTTCAAGATCAACGACTGCCAGGTGGCGCCGGTCGACAACCCCACGCCGACGGGCAACCCGATGGCCCAGGTCGCCGACGACATCATCACGGTGTCGCCCGTCGCGGGGTTCTCGGACCTCATCGTGGTGACCGGCAACCCCGGGGCCAACAACACGATCCGGATCGTCGCCTGCCGGGTCGGCAAGGATCCCAGCGACCCGACCAACGTCGACAACGAGCTCGACCCTCCGCTGACGACCTTCCGCTACCTGGGCATCGACGCGCCGTGATGGACCACACTGCTGACCGGTGCAGCAAAAATCCCCGCAAAATGCGGTCTGATCGCGGACGGGCGTGCGGCTTGGGTCTTTGGCCGGGCGCCGGTTCTGCCGATCACCGGGCTGTGGATGCCGCTCTCGCATGCCCGGGGACGTGGGGCCCGTGCTGATCGACCGTCAAGCGCCCGTGGCGATCGGCGCCCTGGCCGCCTGCGCGGTGCTGGCATCGGGCTCGGTCCTGCTGCGTGAGCAGATCCTGTCGTTCTCCTCGTGGCCCGGCACGCCCGGCGGCCTGCGTGCCCCGGAGATCGCCATCCCGCACGTGCGCCCGTTCACCGCGCACCACACCTCATCATCGCCCGCCGCGCGCCGTCACGTCCGCAGCCCATCCGGCGCCGGTGCCACCGCGCTGCTCCTCGGCGCCCCAGCGGCGCCCGGCTTCGGCGGTGCGACCGCGGCGCCCGGCTCCACGCCGACCGCCAACCGTGCGCCCGCAACGAGCAGCCCCGCGCCCGCCGGCATCCGGCCCAACAGGGTCACGGTGACGATCACCGGGGCCAGCGGGCAGCGCCCCGACGGCCCCGTCGCCGTGCCGTTGACCGGCCGCACCCCGACGCCCGTCGTCGTCGCCCCCGCCGCCCCCGGCGCCGCGACCTCCGCGCCGGCCGCGCTCCCCGTCACGGGCCGCCCGACCACCAGCGCCACCGTTCGCGTCGCCCCCAGGGCCGCCGAGTCGGCCCCCGGCGCCGACCAGTCGCCGGTCTCCAGCGCCGCCGACAACGCCCCCGCGCCGGCCGACGACAGCGGGTCGCACACGCCGACCGCGCCGGTCCCGACTTCCACGCCGGACCCAGCACCCGCGGACCCGGCGCCGCCGCCGGACGTGCCCGCGCCGGACCCGGCGCCCGCCGACCCGTCGCCGCCGGCCGACTCCGCCCCGCCGTCGGAGACCCCGGCGCCGCCGGCCGACGCACCCGCGCCGGCCGCCGAGACGCCGGCGCCGGCGCCCGACCCGGTGACCCAGGTGCCCTCGGCGCCGGCGGACCCGTCGCCGCCGGCCGATCCCGCGCCGACGATCGCTCCCGCCACCGGCGACACGCCGACCGGCCCGACCGGCCCGAGCGCCGTCGCCGGCGCCGGTCAGCCCGGGCCGCCGGCCGGCGCCTGAGCGGGCCCGCAACGACGAAGCGCGCCGGGAGGCCGGCGCGCCGCGGGTCCTTGCTGAAGCGGTGAAGTCGTCCCGGCTAGAAGTCCGGGCGGAAGAAGCGCGACTCGGCGCTCTCGTCCTCGACCACGGCGTAGTGCTCGCGCAGCAGGTCGGCATCGTCGCCGTCGAGCAGCACGTCCTCGCCGGCCTCGGGCGCGGTGCGAACCTGATGGCGCGAGCAGGCGATGCGCAGGTAGCCGCTCCACCACTGCGCGCCGCGCAGCGGGACGATCCGCGTCCGGGCGCCGAACGTGCCGCAGTGCACCGTGCCCCATGCCTCGCCGTCGGGGTCGATGTGCAGTCCGTCGAGGCGCCCGACGAGCCCGAAGGTCCCGTCGAGGACGAAGACGTCGCGCTTGGCCTGGCGTTGGTCGAGCATCGTGGCCCCGGGTTACCCGAAATGCGGCCGTTCACACGCGCAAGGAGTCCCGTAGCCTGTGGCGCGAGCGGGCGGTTAGCTCAGTTGGCCAGAGCACTCGCCTTACAAGCGAGGGGTCCTCGGTTCAAGTCCGAGACCGCCCATCCACCCATCCACTGCGGCGCGCCAACTTGCCGTTTGCGCCCCGGCAGCGGCGGCAATGCTGATTCTCGTGCCCGTCATCGCTCCCTCGGAGCGCGTGCCGGCGACAGAGGACTTGCGGCCGAACCCAGATGGGGGCGGACGCCGGGACACCGAACTGCTGCGCCGGTATGCCCGTACCCGAGATCCTCAGCTGCGAGAGCAGCTCGTCCATCGTTACCTTCCGCTGGCCCGCTACGCGGCCAGCCAATACCGTCGCGGCAGCGAGCCGTTCGACGATCTGGTGCAGGTCGCCAGCATCGGGCTCCTCAAGGCGATCGACCGCTACGACCCGATCCGCGGCGCTGCGTTCAGCAGCTACGCGATGCCGACCATGTCGGGCGAGCTGCGGCGGCACTTCCGCGATCGCGGGTGGGCGGTGCGCCCGCCGCGCGACCTGCAGGAGAGCGCGCTGGCCATCGAGAAGGCCACCGAGGTGCTGGGTCGCGAGCTCGGCCGGTCGCCCACGGTCGGCGAGCTGGCCGAGCGCGCCGGCCTCGACGAGGAGGCCGTCCTCGAGGCCCGCGAGGCGCTGACCGCGCGGCTGTCGACGTCGCTGTCGACGCCGTCGGCCGGCCGCGAGGACGAGGACCTCGGGCTCGAGTCGCGCCTCGGCGTCGACGATGACGGCTTCGTGCAGGCCGAGCACCGCGCAACGCTCGACGCGCTGAGCCGGACGCTGACCCCGCGCGAGCGCGAGATCGTGCGGCTGCGGTTCGATCAGGACCTCACCCAGGCGGAGATCGGGCGGCTGGTGGGCCTCTCGCAGATGCACGTCTCGCGTCTGCTACGGATGGCGGTCGACAAGCTGCGGCTGGCCGCGCATTAGGCCGCGCATTAGGCGGACCGGCAGGCGGGCGCCGGTGCGCCGTGGCCGCCGCGCGCTGCTGGGCCTCAGGCCTTGCGGCGCGCGACGAGCACGGCGAAGCGGTGATCCTTGAAGAGGCAGTCGGCGGCGTCGAAGCCCGCCTCGCGCAGCCAGCGCAGCTGGGACTCGACGTCGGAGCAGCGGTCGTGGGCCATGCGCTCCTCGGCGGCCGCCCACTCCTTCGCGGTGGTCCCCAAGGCGCGGGCCGCGGCCTCGTGCCAGTCGCGGTAGCGGCGGTCGAAGCACGGCGTCGGGCCCGCGACCTGCTCGGCGTTGACGAAGACGCCCATGGGCGGCAGCGCCGCGCAGACCCGCCGAAACAGCTCCTGCTTGGCGGCGTCGTCGAGGTGGTGGATCGCCAGCGCCGAGACGACCGCGTCGAACGGCCCGTCCGGCAGCGGGTCGGTCAGGTCGGCCACGTGGGTCGTGATCGCCGGGCCCAGCTGGGCGCGGGCCTGCTCGAGCATCGCGGGCGCGCCGTCGACCAGAACCAGCTCGGCGGCCGGATGCGCCGCTCCGACGCGGGCGGCCAGCAGCCCGGTCCCGGCGCCGAGGTCCAGCACCCGGCGCGGCGGCCGGCCGAGCATCTCGAGGGCCGCCACCGCCGTCCCGTAGAACGCGTCGAAGGGCGGGATCAGGCGTCGGCGGGGCGCCTCGTAGTCGGCGGCCTGGGCGTCGAAGGCGGCCGGAGCCGCGGAGGTGCTGTCGGTCATGACGTACAAATGTACGCGATAACGTACACGTCGTCCAGTGGCGCCTCCGCCCGGCGGCGGTCCGACCGCCTCAGGACGACGGCGTGACCTTGATGCCCTGGGCCGTCAGCTCCTTCTGGGCCTCGGTGATCTTCTTGATGCCGTCGCCCGTCGTGAGCCCCTGCAGGCCGGCGTTGAGGCCCTTCGCGTCGTTCTTGCGCGCGGCCGTGGCGGACTTGCGCAGCTCGGTGGCGAGCTCGTGCAGCCCGGCGACCAGCTTGGCGTGCGCCGGCTTGGCGGCGGCGGGCGCCGTGAGGGCGGAGTACTGCTTGACGGCCGTATCCACCGCGGTCGCGCCGCGGTCGAGCCGGTCGCCAACCTGCTTGGGCGTCGACTTCGCGCCGGTCTGATCGCCGATGTCGGCAAAGGCCTTCTGCAGCGTCTGGCCGGTCGCGGCCATCCGCTTGCCGTACTCGGCCTTGGACAAGGCCTTGCCATTGCCATTGCCATCGCCGCCTCCGCCGCAGCCCGCGGCGACGAGGGCGGTCACCACGGTGAGGATGGTCAGCGCGCGACGCATCGCCCGATCCTCCCATGTTCGCTGCGCGTGCGTACCCTAGAAGGCGATGCCCTTGGATCCCACCCACACCGCCCTCGGCACCTGGTCGGGCGGGCACTTCATGCACTACGGCGTGCCGGTCGACGACGAGCGGCTCCTCGCCCTCGTCCGCCCGGACGACGGCGTCCAGACCGTGTTGACGGCCGACGCCTACGGCGCGGGCGCGGCCGACGAGATCCTGGGCCGCGCGCTGCAGGGCCTGGACCGTGACGCCTACAGCCTCGTCGGCGCGGTCGGCCACGACTTCTACGAGGGCGAGCGCGAAGGGGCCAAGGGCTTTCCGCGCTTCACCGACGCGCGGCTGCGCGGGCCCGGGGCGTACGGCTCGTACTTGCGCATGGCGACCGAGCGCAGCCTGCAGCGCCTCGGCGCCGACGCCTTCGACGTCCTGCTGCTGCACAACCCCGACCGCACCGGCTACACCCACCCGGCGGTCTGGGAGGGGCTGGCGGCGCTGCGCGACGCGGGCCTCACGCGCCGGATCGGCGTCGCTCCCGGCCCGGCCAACGGCTTCACGCTCGACGTCATCGACTGCTTCGAGCGCTACGGCGAGCTCATCGACTGGGCCATGCTCATCCTCAACCCGCTGGAGCCCTGGCCGGGCGAGCTGGCGCTGCCGGCCGCGGCCGCGCACGACGTCAAGGTGATCACGCGGGTGGTCGACTACGGTGGGCTGTTCCACGACGACCTGCGGCCCGGGCTCCCGCTGGGCCGGCGCGACCACCGCGCGTTCCGGCCCGGCGGCTGGATCGAGCGCGGCAGCGAGCGGGTAGAGCAGCTGCGCCCGATCGCGCAACGCCACGACCTCACGCTGCTGCAGCTGGCCTGCCAGTGGAACCTCGCCCATGCCGCGGTCGAGTGCGTGGTGCCGACGCTGATTCAGGAGTCCTGGGAGGGCGCCAAGCCCGTCGAGCTCCAGCGCGACGAGCTCGCGGCGGTCCCGCGCGGCATCGTCCTGAGCGAGGACGAGGTCGCCGAGATCCGCGCCATCGGCGACAACACGGGGAGCATGGCGCTCAAGGGCGGGGTCCCCGACCACGAGGGCGACGCCCGGGCGGATCGCTGGGCCCTCGACGACGAGCTCAGCGAGATCGCGGCGCGCTGGGCGATCGCGCCCGGGGACCTGCAGCCGGCGGCGTAGCGCCGCGCCCGTCGCGGCGGCTCAGCCGAAGAAGACGGCGGCGTCGGCGAAGAACTTGTCGTCGAGGGTCTTCGGATCACCGAGCGCCTCGCTGATCGGCGCCTCGACGATGTCGGGCCCGCGCAGGGCCACCATCACGCCCGAATGGCCCGCGTCGACCGCCTCGGCCGCGGCGACCCCGAAGCGGGTCGCCAGCACGCGGTCGAACGCCGTCGGCGTCCCGCCGCGCTGGACGTGGCCGAGGATCGTCATCCGCGTCTCGTAGCCGGTGCGCTCCTCGATCTCGCGCTCCAGCGTGACCGCGATCCCGCCGAGCCGCTCGTGGCCGAACGCGTCGAGCTGCCCGGCCGCGCCGGAGGTGGACAGCGTCCCCTCCTTGGGGGTCGCACCCTCCGAGACGACGACGATGGAGAAGGTCCGCCCGCTCGCGTGGCGGCGCCGGATGTGGTCGCAGACCTGCTCGATGTCGAACGGGCGCTCGGGCACCAGGATCACGTCGCCGCCGCCGGCCATCCCGGCGTGCGCGGCGATGAACCCCGCGTGGCGGCCCATGACCTCCAGGACCATGACGCGGTTGTGCGATTCGGCGGTCGTGTGCAGCCGGTCGACCGCTTCGGTCGCGATCTGCACCGCGGTCTGGAAGCCGAAGGTGTAGTCGGTGCCCTTGAGGTCGTTGTCGATGGTCTTGGGGACGCCGACCACGGGGACGCCGTCGGCCGAGAGGCGCGCCGCGACGCCCAGCGTGTCCTCGCCGCCGATGGCCACGAGCACGTCGACGCCGTGCTTGGCCAGCCCGGCGCGCACCGCCTCGGTGCCGCCGCCGTCCTTCTTGAAGGGGTTGGTCCGCGAGCTGCCGAGAATCGTCCCGCCGCGCGGCAGGATGCCCTTGACCTCATCGACGGTCAACTCGCGGCCTTCGCCGTCGAGCACGCCGGCCCAGCCGTAGCTGTAGCCGAAGAGCGTGTGGCCGTCCGCGAGGCCCTTGCGGACCACCGCCCGGATGACTGCGTTGAGGCCGGGGCAGTCGCCGCCGCCCGTGAGCACACCGATCCTCGCCATTGCGAGGATCCTACGACTGCTGTCTAGATGCCCGAACGGGTGAGTCCGAGCGCGTCCTCGACCGGCATCGGCCGGCCGAGATGGAAGCCCTGGGCGTAGTCGACGCCCAGCTCGCGGACGGCGTCCAGGGTGTCGGAGTCGGCGACGAACTCGGCGAGGCTCGGGGTCCCGAGGCCGCGGGCGATCGCGACCACGGCCTCGACGACGAGGCGGTCGGTCGGGTTGTCCCGGAGCCCCTGGACGAAGTCGCCGTCGATCTTGAGGACGTCGAAGCGCAGGTGCCTGAGGTAGCTGAAGCTCGCAAAGCCGGCGCCGAAGTCGTCCAGCGCGAGCAGGCAACCCAGGCGCCGCAGCGTCGCGGCCAGCGCGCGGGCGCGGTCGAGGTTGACGATCGCGGCGGTCTCGGTGATCTCGACGATCAGGCGGCCCCGCGGAACGGGCGTGAGGGTCAGCAGCTCCTCCAGCCAGCCGGCGAAGTCGGCGTCGCCGATGGTGCGGCCCGAGACGTTGACCGAAAGCGTGACGGGCCGCCCCGCGTCGTGCTCGCGGCGCAGCAGCGCGACCGCGCGCGACACGACCCAGCGGTCGATCGCCTGGATGAGGTCGAAGCGCTCGGCGATCGGCAGGAACGCCGCCGGTCCGGCGAGCTCGTCGTCGTCGGTGCGCATGCGCAGCAGGAGCTCGAAAGCGGGTGGCGCGTCGTCGTCGGTGTCCTCGACGAGCGCGACGATCGGCTGGGCGTGCAGCTCGAAGCGATCCTCGGCCAGCGCGCCGCGGATGCGCTCGAGCCACGACAGGCGCGAGACGTGGCGGCCGGGCTCGAGCCCATCGCGCTCGTGTCGCGAGGAGCGGTTGCGGCCCGCCTCCTTGGCGTCGTACATCGCGATGTCGGCCTCCACGAGGAGCTCCTCGGCGGTGAGGCCGTCGCCGCCGGCGAAGAGCGCCAGGCCCGCCGACGCGGTGACGCGCGCGTGGCGCGAGGAGTCGGCCACGATGCCGTCGCGCTCGATCGCGCGCAGCACCTTGCCCGCGACGCCGGCCGCCTCGTCCTCGCCGGCCTCCGGCAGGATGATCCCGAACTCGTCGCCGCCGAGGCGGGCGATGACGTCGGTCTCGCGCAGCTCGTCGCGCAGCGTGCCCGCCAGGCGGGCGATGAGCTCGTCGCCGACGGGATGGCCGAGGGTGTCGTTGACGTACTTGAAGCCGTCGAGGTCCAGCACGAGCACGGCGCCGTGGCGCCCGTAGCGCTCGGCGCCGGCGAGGACGCGGTCGAGCTCCTCCTCGAAGCGGCGGCGGTTGTACAGCCCGGTGAGCGCATCATGGTCGGCGAGGTACTGCAGCTGGCCTTCGAAGCGCTTGCGCTCGGTGATGTCCATCACCTGCGCGATCGCGTAGGCGGGGTGACCGTCATCGCCGTTGACGGCGGCGACGGTGACGAGCGTCCAGACGACGTGCCCGTCGGCGTGCACCATCCGGCATTCGGTGGTGACGCGCTCCGCTGAGCCGGCGGCCAGCTCGCGCAGGTGGTGGCGGACATCGGGCATATCGTCGGGATGCAGGAACGAGCGGATGCGGCGGGTGAGCATCGTCTCGCGGTCGCAGCCCAGCAGGTCGGCCATCGCCGGGTTGACGGTCAGCCACTGCCCGGGGTCGGGCATCAGCAGGCTCAGCACGCACACGCCGATCGGCGCGTGCTCGAAGGCGGCGCGGAACCGTCGCTCGGCGTGCCGGCGGCCGGCCTCGAGCTGGTGCAGGTCGGTGACGTCCTGGGTCGTGCCCCAGACGCGGCTGATCCGGCCGTCGACGCGCTCGGCGGGCGCGCCGCGGCCGTGCATGATGCGCTCCGAGCCGTCGGGGCGCGTCAGCCGGTAGGTCAGCTCGAACGGCTCGCCGTCGGCGGCGGCGCGGGCCAGCGCGCCGCGCACGGCGGCGCTGTCGTCGGGATGGATGAGCTGGTCGTGGACCTCGTAGCCGAGATCGTCCCCGGGCTCGAGGCCGAAGATCCGGTACAGGCCCGGGGTCCAGCCCGTCTCGCCGGTGGCCATGTCCATCGACCAGCTGCCGATCTTGGCCATGGACTGGGCCTCTTGGAGGAGCGCCTGCTGGCGGCGTGACTCCTCGGCGGCGCGGCGGCCACGTTCCTCGGCGGCCTTGCGCTCGGTGACGTCACGCGTCGTCGACACGGCCTCCAGGAACGCGCCGTGCTCGTCCAGCACGGGGGAGACGGTGGACTCCAGCCAGATCTCGCGCTGGCCGACCGGATTGGTGATGCGGTAGGTCGCGACGCTGGGCTGCCGGTCGCGCGCGAGCGCGTGGGACCGGCGGATGGCCTCGGCGTC